>JBDTNI010000308.1:0-3290 GCA_039933815.1 Betaproteobacteria bacterium | reverse complement strand
ACCTCCAGGGCTTTGCTGCGCGCCACATCGGCACGGACACCGCTGCACAGGCACACATGCTCGCCGCGATCGGCTACGACTCCGTCGATGCCCTCGTCACCGCGGCGGTTCCGCCGTCGATCCACGTGGACGGCTTCCGCTCCGCGGCGGACTCGGTTCTGCCGCCCGCCGCGACCGAGCGCGAGGCGCTCGCCGAGCTGCGGATCCTCGCTAAGCGCAACACCGTCAATCGGTCGATGATCGGCCTCGGGTACTACGACACGATCACCCCCGCCGTCATCAAGCGCAACGTGCTCGAAAACCCCGGCTGGTACACGGCGTACACGCCGTACCAGCCGGAGATCTCGCAGGGGCGCCTCGAGGCGCTCGTCAACTTTCAGACGATGGTCTGCGACCTGACCGGCATGGCGATCGCGAATGCGTCGATGCTCGACGAGGCGACCGCGGCGGCGGAGGCGATGACGTTGTGCCAGCGCGTCGGCACATCGAAGTCACCGCGCTTCTTCGTGGCGGACGACGTGTTTGAACAGACCCTCGACGTCGTCCGGACCCGCGCGACGCCGCTCGGAATCGACGTGGTGACCGGGCCCGCGGAGAGGGCGTCCGACGCCGACGCGTTCGCGGTGCTGCTCCAGTACCCGGGTGCCGACGGCGTGCTGCGCGACGGCCGCGCAATTGCCGACGCCGTGCACGCGCGCGGGGGGCTCGTCGTCGCCGCCACCGACCTCCTCGCATTGACGCTGCTGGTACCACCCGGCGAATGGGGTGCCGACGCGGTCGTCGGATCGTCGCAGCGGTTCGGCGTGCCGATGGGGTTCGGCGGCCCGCACGCGGCATTCCTGGCCACGCGCGACGCGTTCAAACGCGCGCTGCCCGGACGACTCGTCGGTGTGACCGTGGACGCGGCCGGCGCGCCCGCCTACCGCCTGGCGCTGCAGACGCGCGAGCAGCACATCCGCCGTGAAAAGGCCACGTCGAACATCTGCACGGCGCAGGTACTGCTCGCGGTGATCGCCGGCATGTACGCGGTCTACCACGGCGCCGACGGCCTTGCGACGATCGCGCGTCGCGTTCACCGGTTGACGGCGATCTTCGTCGCCGGACTTTCGCGCCTGGGAATTGCCGCGAAACCGGCGACGTTCTTCGATACGGTGACCTTCGATTTCGGTCCGGCCGCGGTGGACGTCGTCGCGCGCGCCGTCGAGGCCGGCTACAACCTGCGACGGATCGACGCGTCGGGCGTCGGCGTGTCGTTCGACGAGACCACGACCCGCGACGACGTTTCTGCGTTGTGGAACGTGTTCGCGGGCCGCGCGGTGACGCTCGACATCGACGCTGTCGACGCCCGCGTCGACGATGCGATTCCGGCCGCGTTGGCGCGGACGTCGGCGTTCCTCACGCACCCGGTGTTCCGCAGTCATCGCAGCGAGACGCGGATGCTCCGCTATCTGCGCCAGCTTTCCGACAAGGACCTGGCACTCGACCGGTCGATGATTCCGCTCGGCTCGTGCACGATGAAGCTGAATGCGACCTCCGAGATGCTGCCCGTCACGTGGCCCGAGTTCGGCTCACTGCACCCGTTCGCTCCTGATGACCAGACGCGCGGGTACAAGGCGCTCGTCGCGGAACTCGAGCGGATGCTGGCGGCGGTGACCGGCTATGACGCCGTCTCGCTGCAGCCCAACGCCGGGTCGCAGGGCGAATACGCGGGATTGCTGATGATCCGCGCGTACCACGCGAGCCGCGGCGAGTCGCATCGCGACGTCTGCCTGATACCGTCGTCCGCACATGGAACCAATCCGGCGTCCGCGCAGATGGCTGGCATGCGCGTCGTCGTCGTCGCGTGCGATCGCGACGGCAACGTCGACATCGCCGACCTCGACGCCAAGGCCGCGCAGCATCGCGCGAATCTCGCCGCTATCATGGTCACCTATCCGTCGACGCACGGTGTGTTCGAGCCGGGCATCGTCGACATCTGCGACATCGTCCACGGGCACGGCGGGCAGGTGTATGTCGACGGCGCCAATCTCAACGCGCTCGTCGGTCTCGCCGCACCGGGCCGGTTCGGCGCCGACGTCTCGCACCTCAACCTGCACAAGACGTTCTGCATCCCGCACGGCGGCGGCGGGCCGGGCGTAGGTCCGGTCGCCTGCCGCGCGCATCTCGCGCCCTATCTGCCGTCGCACCGCCACGCTGCCGGCGGCGCCGCGTCGATCGGGCCGGTGGCCGCGGCGCCGTACGGATCGGCGTCGATCCTGCCGATTTCGTGGATGTACGTCACGATGATGGGCGCGTCGGGACTGCGCGCCGCGACCGAGAGCGCGATCCTCGCCGCGAACTACATCGCGCGCCGGCTCGCGCCACACTATCCGGTGCTGTACGGCGGAGCGGGCGGGCTCGTCGCACACGAATGCATTCTCGACCTCCGACCCCTCAAGGCCGCCGCGGGAATCGAGGTCGAGGACGTCGCGAAGCGCCTGATCGACTACGGTTTCCACGCACCGACGATGAGCTTTCCGGTGGCGGGGACCTTGATGGTCGAGCCGACGGAGAGCGAGTCGAAGGGCGAGCTCGATCGCTTCGTCGACGCGATGATCGCGATCCGCGACGAGATACGCGCGATCGAGTCGGGCGCGGTCGATCGGAACGACAACCCGCTGAAACACGCGCCGCATACGGCGCACGCGGTGTCGGCGGACGAGTGGCCGCACGCTTACGCGCGAGTGCAGGCTGCCTATCCGGTCGCTTCGCTGCGCGAGGCGAAGTACTGGTGCCCCGTGGCGCGCGTCGACAATGTGTACGGCGACCGCAACCTGTTCTGCAGTTGCCTGCCCGTCGCGGACGAGCCGGCGCCGGGCACCTCTGCGGCGGCGGTGGCGGCTGCGTAGCACGGCTGCGGATGAGAATCCTCGTTCTCGGCGGCGGTGTCGTCGGCGTCACGTCGGCGTGGTACCTGGTGCAGGATGGTCACGAGGTCACGGTCGTCGACCGTCAGAAAGCGCCGGCGCTCGAGACGTCGTTCGCCAACGGCGGCCAGATTTCCGCGTCGTACGCCGAGCCGTGGGCGAATCCGGGCGCGCCGCTCAAGATCCTCGAATGGCTCGCCGAGGACGACGCGCCGCTGCTGTTCCGCCCGCGCCTCGATCCGCGCTTGCGGCTCCGCGCGCGGACTCGCGGACGTTGTCGCCGGACGAAGACCCGACGTCGACTTCCGGTTCATGCGCGCCTGACCGCGCCCCGCGCCACGCGCGGGTGCGCCCATTCGGTCACGTGCCCCGCGCCGGCAGATC
>JBDTNI010000307.1:0-3320 GCA_039933815.1 Betaproteobacteria bacterium | reverse complement strand
TCACCCGCGCGATCCTGCTGCAGATCATCCTCGACGAGGAAGCGGGCGGCATGCCCATGTTCAGCTCCGAGATGCTCGCGCAACTGATCCGGTTCTACGGCACCGCGCAACAGACGGTGATGGGCCAGTACATCGAGCAAAACGTCCAGGCATTCCTTGCGATCCAGAAGAAGCTGCAGGACCAGGCAAAGCAGGTCTACGGCGACAAGATGATGCTGACGCCCGAGCTCTGGAAGCAGTTCATGCAGATGCAGGCGCCGGCGATGCAGGGCATGCTGGGCAATTACCTCGAGCAGAGCGCGAAGCTGTTCATGGACATGCAGCAACGGATGCAGGATCAGACGCGCGGCGTGTTCTCGGCATTCCCGTTCCCGGGCTTCACGCCGCCGGACGACGACCGGAAGCGCTGATCCATCGCGTCCGGCGGCGACAGCGCGCATGCGGCCGCGCCCGATCTCCCCGCGCCGCGTAACCGCTCGACGCGACCCGCTCCGAGTCCATGACCCCGCCCCGTCAATCGCCCGCCGCACCTCGCGTAGGCTTCGTATCCCTGGGCTGCCCGAAGGCGCTCGTCGACAGCGAGCAGATCCTGACGCAGCTCCGCGCCGAAGGGTATGCAATCTCGCCGTCGTATGCCGGCGCGGAGCTCGTCGTCGTCAATACGTGCGGGTTCATCGACGCCGCCGTCGCCGAATCGCTCGACGCGATCGGTGAGGCGCTGCACGAAAACGGCAAGGTGATCGTCACGGGTTGTCTCGGCGCGAAGGACGGCGGCGCCGTGGTCCGCGACGCGCATCCCCGCGTGCTCGCCGTCACGGGTCCGCATGCGACGAGCGAGGTGATGGCGGCCGTGCACGCGCACCTGCCGCGACCGCACGATCCCTTCGTCGACCTCGTCCCCCCACAGGGCGTCAAGCTGACGCCGCGCCATTACGCGTACCTGAAGATCAGCGAAGGCTGCAACCACCGCTGCACGTTCTGCATCATTCCGTCGATGCGTGGGGACCTCGTGTCGCGCCCGCTGGGCGACGTGCTCGGCGAAGCCGAGCGACTGCTGCGCGCGGGCGTTCGCGAACTCCTGGTCGTGTCGCAGGACACGAGCGCTTACGGCGTTGACGTCCGGTATCGCACCGGCTTCTGGCAGGGACGGCCGATGAAGACACGCGCGCTCGAGCTCGCACGCGAGCTTGCGGCGCTTGGGCGCTCGCACGACGCGTGGGTTCGGCTGCACTATGTCTATCCGTACCCGCACGTCGACGACATCGTGCCGTTGATGGCGGCCGCGCCCGCCGAGCGGGGACTTGTCGCGTACCTCGACGTTCCGTTCCAGCATGCCAGCCCCAGAATCCTGCGGTTGATGAAGCGCCCCGCGGCGCCAGAAAAGGTACTCGACCGCGTTCGAAGCTGGCGCGCCGAGCGCCCCGGCATCGCGCTGCGAAGCACGTTCATCGTCGGGTTCCCCGGCGAGACCGACGCCGAGTTCGACGAGCTGCTCGCGTTTCTCGCCGCCGCGCAACTGGATCGCGTGGGCTGCTTCACGTACTCGCCGGTCGCCGGTGCCGACGCGAACGCGCTGCCCGGCGCAGTCCCAGAGCCCGTGAAGGACGCGCGTCGCAGGCGCCTGATGGAGGTCCAGGCGTCGATCAGTGGCGCGAGGCTGCGTGCGAAGGTGGGTCGAACGGCGGACGTCCTCGTCGATGCGATCGACGGCGCCGTCGCGATCGGGCGTTCGGCCGCCGACGCACCGGAGATCGATGGCGTGGTACGGGTCGCCCCTGCTCACGGGATGACGACCGGCGCCTTCGCGAGCGTCGTGATCACCGGCGCCGATGCACACGACCTGACAGCCGAGCCTGTCGTCTAGGGTTTTGGCAGCGGCGCGCGCGCGAGGTCGCGCGAGAGCTCGGCGACGATCTCGCCAAAGCCGGTGTTGAGCGCTTCCGCGAACGCCGCCGGCGATTCGTCGCGCATCGCCGTTCGCCGCGTATATTCGTGCGTCCATACGGGCGTCTGCTCGGCGCCGCCGGATGCCGTCAGGTAGAACGCGATCGTGATCGCCGCGACGGGCTTGCCGGCCGTGCGCGTATCCGCATAGAACGCCGACGCAAAGCCGTCGAGCACCCACTCGGCATCGGCGGCAGCGCCCGGCCCCGCGATCCGGGTGAACGGCATCGCGCGGGCCAGCGCCCGCGCCGTCTGCTCAGTGAGCATCGCCGATGGCGGCACGAGGAATTCGACGTAGAAGTCAGACTCGAAACGAAGGTCGCCGGAGCGAAAAACGAAAGCCTTGCCTCGAAACGGCGCGGCGACACCGATGCTCCCGACGCGCAATGAGCCGGCCTGCGGCGTGGCGATCACTGCGGGCGACGGCGGCTCGAGCAGGAACGTCTGCCGGACAGGCGCGGGCCGGGTAACGGCCGAGCATCCAGCCACGAGAACGAGCGCGGCGATTGCCACGAAGGTTCGGGCGCTCATTTTCCACGCTCGCGCTGCGCGGGCGGCGCACCGAAGATCAAATTCGACGGGTATCGCTTCGCGTCCTCGGTGAGATCACGGAGGTTGTCCGTGATCTGGCGCAGATTGTCGAATGTCGTGCCGAGGTCGGCTTCGCCTTTGCCGAAGATCCGGTCGAGTCTGCCGAGCGTGCGTTCCATGTGCGCGATCGACTGCGGCAGCTTCGGATCGGACACGAGCTGCCGTACGCTCGCGAGCGTCGCCGTCGTCTCGCCGGGCAGCTTCGCAAGTGCCGGGTTCGCGAGGAACTGCTTCAGCTCGACGTTCGTCTGGCGCAGTTCTGCCATCAGCCCCACCGCCTGGTCCGACAGTTTCTTGCTCTGGATGCCGTCAAGGGTCTGCTCGATCTTCGCGAGCGTGCGCTCCGTGCGCTTCGCCGCGCCGCCGACCCCCGCGGAGATTCCCTCGGCATCGAAGGCCGCGACCCGGTCCGTGGCCGTGGCGAGCAGTTTGTTGAGCGACGCCAGCGTCGACTCGATGTCGAGCCGGTGCAGCCGGTCGATGATCTCGGATGCGGCGTTGACGAACGTGGTCACCGTCGACGGCGTGCTCGGAATATAGATGTTCTCGGGCACCCAGTCGATCGGCAGCACGGCCGCAGGCAACGCGTCGACGTAATCGATCTCCAGGTAATTCGTTCCGGTGATACCCTGCGGCGCCAGGCGGACGCGCAACCCGCGCTCGACCTCGAGCTGGCTGGATTCGGGACTGGCGATGTCGTTCGCGGCGCGGCCACCGACGAGCCGCGGCTCGAGCTTGGCCTCGACCATCACGTAACGCTTGCGCTGGTTCATCGGCTTGTCCTG
>JBDTNI010000306.1:0-3367 GCA_039933815.1 Betaproteobacteria bacterium | reverse complement strand
GCGTCGACAAACGACTTGAACCCGGAAAGCTTGATCTGCGTGAGGCGCAAGGCGGTTCTTGGGGCAGGTAGCGAACGCAGGGATTCCCGGCGCAGACGCGCGCCAAGGGCGGGCCTAAAAAGTTGCGGAATTATAGCGGAGGATTCGCGGGCGCCCCTCGCTCATCCCGCACCGCTGCCGCAGCCGGCAATCGATTCGACGTGGTCGATCACCGGCGTCCACGCCGGCCCCACGCTGTTGTCGAACTGGGCGTTGATGTAGTAGCGGCGACACGGCTCGACAACCAGCGCGAGCTCCTTCTCGGAACCGCGAAAGCGGTCGTGCATCGGTGATTGGACGACGATTCGATACGTTCCCGGCACCAGCCGGAACGGCATGATCGATCCGATCGATTCGCCGCCGGCGCGCACGAGAATCGCCGGCCCGCGATCGAAATGGATCCGCGTGAAGCGGCTACCGGAGAGTTCGCTCCACGTCGGGCCCCACGTCTGGCATCCCGCGACCACGCTCAGCAACAACCCGTACCATGCGCGCTTCATCGCATGCATCGTCGATATCCCGTCTCAACCCGTCGAACGTTGCCGGACCATTTGTCGCCAACCATGGCCGTGTCGTCGCCCATGGTCGGAGGGACCGGTATCCGGCGTCACGGTTCCCGGCGCAGCGCCACCAGCGCCTGCACCACCGTCAGACGCGACTGGGCCACGAGCATCGCCTGCCACGCGGGATCGTCGTCGAAGAAGGCGTCGCGAAGCGTTCGTGCGGCCGTTCGGCGAACGGCGGCATCGGCGTCCGGGTGGTTCCATCGCCACTGGTCGCCGCGCAGCGCCTGCAGCACGTCGGTCGCCGGACGCGTGCCGAATTCGAGCGTGATGCCGGTGAAACGAGCCGGGCCGCACGCGTCGCGCGCTGCGTGCTGACAGGTGCCCGCCTCGGCCGTCGATGTCGACGACCCGTCATGCACCGTCGTCACGTCCGCCCCGTACCACGCCTTCGCGCGAGCCATCGCCGCCGGGTCGTCGGGCCCGGCATGGATGCGTTCCCCGTGTCCCCATGGTCCGAGGCCCGTGTGCAAATCGACCCACGCGACGTGCGCGCGTCCTGCGCAATGCCGCTCCAGCACGCCGCGCAGGACGCCGTTGCTCCATGCCGGCGCCAGACCCGAGTAGAAAAGCCCGTCGGCATGCTCGGCCTGCCCGGCGGTGATCGCCGACTGCAACGCAAGCGGTCCGTGAAGCTGTGCGAGCGCGCCGAGCGCGGCGGAATTGGCGGCCGTCGGCGGCCATACGTCGGGCACGAGCGTCGGATGCAGCTCGCCATACAGCGCATTCGGGGGCGACGCGCGATCGAAGTCGCGGAAATTGCGGTTGACGTCGACGTTGTCCTCGTTGGTTCGCCGCAGATGCGAGAACCCGAACGGATTCACCGCGTGCACGAACAGCACGGCGACATCGGCGCGTGCGACAGCGGCGCAAACGGCGTCGTCGCGCAGCAATGCGACCTGGCAGCCCGACCCGCCGAACCCTTCGACGCCGTGCACGCCGGACGTGACGACCAGCAGCGCCCGCGCCGTTGCGTTGCCCCAGCAGGCAACGTCCATCGCCAGCGGTTCATCCTGCGCGCCCCGTTCGGCCGGGTGCACGTGCGATTCGACCGCGAGGGTCCGGGCGGCCGCCGCGGCGCCAAAATGCTTGCGCGCTTGCGCGTAGTCGACCGCGAATGCGGACGCGAGGTCGCCCATGCCCCGCGTCAGGCGTGAAGCGGCATCGCGCGCTCGGCGATCCGCGCGAGAAAACCGGCGCCGAGCGGTATCACGCCGTCGTTGAAATCGTAGCGACTGCTGTGCAACATCGCGCCACGGTCGGCGCCGTCGTACCGGGACCGGTAGGTGACGTCGTTCTCCTCCTGCATCGGCAGCGCATCCATGTCGGCGCGAAGCCCGATACGCCGGCCGCTCTTGTCGACGCGGCCGGGAACGACCGCGACGATGCCGGTACGACCGATGCCAGCGTGATGTTCGATCGACCACGACGACAGCTGGTCACCGACGAGCCGTGCCGTGCGGTGCTCTTCGAAGCCGAGCTCGGGATGCGCGTGGAGGTCGCGGCGGAGGGCGGTGAACGCATCGGACCAGCGCCGGATGTGTTCGACCGGATCGGCGGTCGTCATGGCAGGTGCGGTCGATGATGCCGAATCGACGCCTCAGCGTCAACGGCGCAACACGGCGCAACACGGCGCGACCGAGGCCCGCGTCGCCGCGGCCGTCGCCGTCATTCGTCGGCGCGATGGCACGCGACCTCGACGCCACCTACCACGCGCGGTGCCGGCACCTCTGCGGCGCAGCGCGCGATCGCGCGCGAGCAGCGCCGGCGAAACGAACAGCCGGTGCGCGCATCGAGCGCCGACGGCTCGGCATCGGCCGGCGCGACGTGCACGGTGCGCGCGGTTCCGAGCGCCGGCGTACTCGCGAGAAGCGCCCGGGTGTAAGGGTGCAGCGGCCGCGCGAAAAGCGACTCCTTCGCACCGCGCTCCACCGCCTTGCCCTGGTACATGACGAGCACGGTGTCGGCGATGTGCCGGACGACCTGCAGATTGTGCGCAATGAACAGGTAGGCGATCGCGAAATCCCGCTGCAGGTCGAGCAGCAGGTTCAGCACCTGAGCCTGGATCGAGACGTCGAGCGCGGACGTCGGTTCGTCGGCGACGACCAGCCGCGGGTCGAGCATCAATGCGCGTGCGACGGCGATGCGCTGGCGCTGGCCGCCCGAGAACATGTGCGGGTAGCGGCCGTAATACTCGCGTCGCAGACCCACCTTGTCCATCATCGCCAGCGCACGATCGCGACGCTCGCTTCGCGTGCCGCGCCGGTGGATGGCGAGCGGCTCCTCGAGCAGCGCGCCCACCGTACGACGCGGGTTGAGCGACGCGTACGGGTTCTGGAACACCATCTGGACCTGCGGACGCAGCAGCCGGCGCAGCGCCCGGTCGGCGTGCGCGACGTCGCGCCCGTCGAGCAGCAGCGCGCCGGCCGTCGGCGTCTCGATCATCGTCACCTGCCGCGCAAGCGTCGACTTCCCGCATCCGGACTCGCCGACGACCGCGAGCGTTCGGCCCGGCTCGAGCGTGAACGACACGCCGTCGAGCGCACGGACCGTCGTGCTGCCGCGAAAGGGCCCGCGCGACACGCGATAGTGACGCACCAGTTCGCGCGCCTCCAGCAGCGGGACGGTCGCGCTCATCGCGGGAAATGGCATCGAACCACGTGCGTCGATGTCCCCTCGAGCCGCGGGCGCTCGCGGGTGCAGCGATCGGCCGCGAACTCGCAGCGCGGCGCGAGCAGGCAGCCTGAGGGTCGGTCGAAAGCGCC
>JBDTNI010000305.1:0-3390 GCA_039933815.1 Betaproteobacteria bacterium | reverse complement strand
TGCGCGGTTTGCCACGCGGCGCCGCCGATGGTCGCCCATTTGGTCCACAGCGTCGCAAGGACGAAGGAAGGCGCGGGCAGGATGTAGAGCTTGACCTGGAAAATACGAACCAAGCCCTCCCACAACCCCAGCAGCAGCGCAAAACCAAGGATCGTTTTACCATGCTGCGCGAGCGTCGCCGCGATTCTTGTCCGCAGCGATCTGGTCGTCGGGGCCGATGGCACTTGCTCGCCTCCAAGATTGTGCGCACGTGTCTCGACAGGCGGGCCGCGATTGACGATGGCCGAAACGCCGGTCATAGTGCGTTTCTCGTTGATGGAACAGTGTACCAACCATATGCGGGTCGTCAAGTCACAGCTTACCTCGTGCCTCGACCTTCTGACGGTGATGGCGTCGAATGCGCGGGGTATGCGGCTGACTGATCTCGCGATCGATCTCGGCGCCCCGAAAAGCTCGACGCAGCGCCTGCTCGAGCATCTCGCCGACGAAGGCTGGATCGAACAGGACGAGGCCACGAACCAGTATCGGCTGACCACGCGGCTGGCCGTGCTTGGTCACCGCTATATGGAATCGGCCGGGATCACGAACATTGCGCGGGCATTGCTCGAGCGTCTGGCGACGATGACCGGCGAACTCGCGCGACTCACTGTGCTGGATGGCAAGCGGCTCGTCTGGGTGGGATCGGCGCAGGGCGCGCCGCGCGGGCTGCGGTATGAGCCATCGATGGGAACGGCCATCGTTTCCTACGCGACTGCGAATGGAAAAGCCTGGCTTGCAACGCTCGGCGATGACGACGCAATCGCAATCGCCCTCGCGGATGGACTTGGGCGGCGAAAGAAGCAGGCTGCGACCGGCCCGAATGCGATCAGGACTGCACGTGAACTTTTCGCCGACCTCAAACTCACGCGCAAGCGTGGATACGCCGTCTCCAACGAGGAGGCTGAGAAGGGCGTTTCGGCGGTCGCTGTCGCCGTCCATGCGCCCGGTGGCCGTGTGCTTGGAACGACGAGCGTAGCGGGCCCGGTGATCCGAGTTACGCCTGAGCGCTACGACACGATCGTGCCTGCATTGAGGGCGATCGCCGACGATCTCGCCCTCGGCTGGCCGGGCACCGTTGCCTGGGAACAGCATCTGCGGCCGGGCTGGGCGTGACCGCGGGCATCGATATTCGCGGTGTGCGCAAGCTGTTTGGATCGGCGGAATCCGGAACGCTCGCGATCGAGCATCTCGATCTCGATATCAAGCAGGGCGAATTCGTCTCGGTGGTCGGCCCGTCCGGCTGCGGCAAGTCGACACTGATGCGCATCATCGCAGGGCTGACGCCGGCCACCGCGGGTTCCGTTTCGGTTTTCGGAAATCCGGTGCGCGGTCCGCTGACCGAATGCGGCATCGTGTTCCAGCAGCCGATCCTGCTCGAATGGCGGACTATCGTTCAGAATGTCCTCTTCAATATCGACATGCGTGGGCTCGATGCCGCGGCGTATCGCCCGCGCGCTTTGCAACTCCTCGCGTCGGTGGGGCTCGCCGACTTCGCCGACAAGCGCCCCTACGAACTGTCCGGTGGAATGAAGCAGCGCGCTGCGATCGCCCGCGCGCTCGTGCATGAGCCGCCGCTGCTACTGATGGATGAGCCGTTCGGCGCGCTCGATGCGTTGACGCGCGAGCAGATGCGGCTCGACCTCGAGCGAATCTGGCTCGACACCAAGAAGACCGTCCTGTTCATTACTCACTCGATCGACGAGGCGGTTCTCCTGTCCGATCGTGTAGTCGTGATGTCGCCTCGCCCCGGACGGGTAGAGACGATCCTGGAGATCAAGCTTCCGCGCCCGCGCGGCCTCGCGGCGCGTGAGAAGGTGGCCTTCAACGAGGCGGCGAGGGCGATTACCGACATCTTCCTCGCGCGTGGCGTTCTTCATAACGATGCGACATGAGCACCTCGGCCGAACTCGAAGAAATTCTGGAGGAGATGCATGGCGTCTTCGCTCGCGTATCTCCCGATGCGGTGGGCCACCTGTCGCAGGAGATCGTCGAGGCTCGCCGAATTCTCGTCTATGGCGTTGGCCGTACCGGACTTGCAATGCAGGGCTTCGCGATGCGGCTGATGCACCTTGGGCTTGACGGACACTTCGTTGGCCAGCTCTCCGCCCCGCCGGTCGCGAAGGGCGACCTGCTCGTATGCTCCCTCGCTCTCGGCAGGTTGCCAACCGGGGACGCGATCGTCGAAAGCGCGAGACGGGCCGGCGCCCGCGTCGCGGTCATTACCGCCCGTCCGCAGCTCAGTTCGGCCGATCTCGTGATCGGCTTGCCGGCGCAGACGATGGCCGATCCGATGACGAGCGTTCTGCCGCTCGGCGGTCCGTTCGAGCTTGCGCTCTCGCTCTACTGCGATTTGACCGTCATGAACCTCATGCAACGGCTCAACCTCGGTAATGCCGATCTTGCGGCCCGCCACGCCAATCTACTTTAGGTGGGGCAAGCTGGCCGCGGCGTTGCGCCCGTAACGAGCTGCGCTCCAGCCGCGGTGCGACGACGGCCTGCGTGAGGCCGGACCCGGTTGTCGTTGTTGCGATCAGCGTTGCGCCTGTCCGGCGAATCCGGCCGCAGCGAGCGCGTCGCGTAGCGCTGCCTGCTGTTCCGTCGTGAGCGCAACCAGCGGCGCTCGCAACCGCCGCCACTCGGGATCGCCGGTGCGGTCGGCCATGATCGACTTGAAACCGGCGAGAAACGGTTGCCTGAACGCGATCTCGATGAACCGAGCGATCTTCGCCTCGTCGCCTGCGGTGACGCCGGGGGACACCAGCGCGCGTACCAGCCGCGGCTCGATGTTGGCCACGCCGCAGATCGTGCCGGCGCCGCCGGCGCGCATGAGCTTCGGCACGTGCGGTTCGTGGCCGACGACGATGGTGAGCCCCGGTACCCGGGCGAGCAGCGCCGACGTATGCGCCCAGTTGCCCTCGCTGTCCTTGACGCCAACGACCACGTCCGGAAACGCAGCGGCAAGCTTTGCGACCAGTTCCACGGACAGCGGCACGGCCGACACCTGCGGCAGATGGTAGAGGAACACCTTCAACCGCGGATCGGCGACCTGCTCGATCAAGCTCGCGTACCACGCAAAAAGGCCGTCGTCACTCGCGTCCTTCCAGAAGAACGGAGGCAGCACCAGGCAGGCGGTACAGCCGGCGATGATCGCGTGGCGTGTCAGCTCGACCGTCTCCGGCAGCGACGCGCAGCCGGTGCCGGCCACGATCCTGTTGCCTTCGATGCCGGAGGACAAAAGCGCGTCGAGTCCCGCGCGACGTTCGGCGAACGCAAACGACTGGCCTTCGCCGGTGGTGCCGAACGGCGCGACGCCGTCCACGCCTTGCGCGAACAGCCAGCGCACGTGCGCGA
>JBDTNI010000304.1:0-3428 GCA_039933815.1 Betaproteobacteria bacterium | reverse complement strand
ACCTTGAGGTCGGGCTGCAGCGCGGCCTCGGCCTCGACGCGCTGGCATTCGGCAACGTCGAGCGACAGCGGCTTCTCGGAGAACACGTGCTTGCGTGCGCGAAGCGCGTCGACGATCTGCCGCGCGTGCAGCGCGGTCGGCGTGACGAGGAACACCGCCTCGAGGTCCGGCTGCGCGAGCATTTTCGCGTAGTCGTCGTAGCAGTGCGGGACGCCGAGCTCGCGCTGCGCCCATTCGAGCGCCTCGACGCCCGGGTCGCACGCCGCCACGAGCTCGGCATGCGGTACGCGCCGCGCCAGATTCTCGGCGTGGCGCCGGCCCATCCGGCCGAGGCCGGCAATGCCCACGCGCAGCCGGTGGTTCATAGCTCGACGACCCGCTGTTCGCGCCACGACGTCGTGGCCGCCTCGGCGAGCGCGAGCGCCTTCACGCCGTCGTCGATCGACGTGCGCGCAGTGGCGCGGCCGGCGCACACGTCGAAGAAATGTGCCATCTCGGCCGCGTAGGCGGCGCGATAGCGCTCGAGAAAGAAGTATTCGGGCTTGTCGGCGGCGACGGCGCCGTCCGACCACAGCGTGACCTCGGTCGGCCGGTGATTGCCTGCCTGCAGCATGCCCTTGCTGCCGATCACCTCGAAGCGCTGATCGTAGCCGTAGGCCGCGCGGCGGATCGTGTTGATCTGGGCCAGCCGGCCGCTGCGCGTGCGGATCGTCACCGCCGTCGCGTCGGCGTCGCCCGCCGCGGCGATGGCCGGGTCCGTCAGGCAGCTGCCCGTCGCGTAGACGCTCGCCGCCTCTTCTTCCATGATCCAGCGAAAGATGTCGAAGTCGTGGATCAGCATGTCCTTGAAGATGCCGCCGGAGCGCTTGATGTAGTCGACCGGCGGCGCGCCGGGGTCGCGGCTCGTGACGATCAGCATTTCCGGCGCGCCGATCTCGCCGGCGCCGATTCGCGCCTTGATCGACGCGAATGTCGGATCGTAACGGCGCTGGAAACCGATCAGGCATGTGACGCCGGCCGCCCCGACGGCGTCCGCGCAGGCGTTCGCCCGCGCAAGGTCGAGATCGACCGGTTTTTCGCAGAAGATCGACTTGCCGGCCTTCGCGCCGCGCAGGATGAGATCCGCGTGAGTGTCGGTCGACGATCCGATGACGACCGCGCCGACCGACGTCTCGTCGAACACGGTGTCGGCGTCCGCCGTCTGCGCGTCGTACTGCCGCGCGAGCTTGGCCGCGGCGGCGGCGTCGACGTCGACGACGTACTTCAGGCGTACGCCGGGCTGGCGCGCCACATTGCCGGCGTGGATCGATCCGATGCGACCGGCCCCGAACAGCGCGACTTCGATCATCCCCTGCTTCCTCCGATCATGTCATCCGGGCTCATCGAGCCTGCAGCATCCACTCGTGCGCGGGATCGTTCCTGAAGTGCCACTCGCGCCGCGCGCCCGCCATCACGTTCAGGTAATACGACTCGTAGCCATACGGCACGACGACCGGATGGTAACCGCGCGGCACCATGACCACGTCGTGATCCTCCACCGCCAGCGATTCGTCCAGCGACCGGTCGTCGGTGTAAACGCGCTGGAACGCAAAACCCTGCGCGGGATCGAGCCGGTGGTAGTACGTCTCCTCGAGCGAGCTTTCCTGCGGCAGATCGTCGGTATCGTGCTTGTGCGGCGGATAGCTCGACGAATGTCCGCTCGGCGTGCGCACTTCGACGACGAGCAGGTGGGTGGCAGGCTCGGTCTGCGGCAGGATGTCGCAGACGTGACGCTCGTTCGCGCCGCTGCCGCGCGTCGAGCGCTTCATCTGCGCCGGCTCGATCAGCCGTGCGGCGCCGCCCGCGCCGGCGGGTGCGCTTGCGACGCCGATCTCCGCCGCCGCATGCGCTTCCACCACGATGCCGGAACCCTCCGGGACGTACAAGGCGAAAGGCGCTGCGTCGTCGAACACGTCGCGCCGCTGACCGATGCGCGCCCAGCGCTCGCTGCGCCGCTTCAGCGTGACGACGCCGGACAGCACGACGATGCACAGTTCCTCGTGCGGCCGCTCGATGCCCATCGACTCGCCGTCGGACAGTCGGTGCGCCGAGAACCCGACGTAGTGCCAGCCGGCCGATCGCGGCGTGACTTCGACGATGTCGCGGCCGTCGCGGCGGCCCTTGACGAGCAGGCTCATCGCGCCGCTCCGTGGATGCCGGCGTCGCTGCGCGATGACGCGGCGCCGTCGCGCACGAGTTTCGCCAAGTGGGTGAAGCCCATCTCTGCGTAGCGGTACGCCGGCGCGACGACCGGATCCTGCTCGGCCTCGACGACAAGCCAGCCGCGATAGGCGTTGCGTTGCAGCACGTCGATGATGCCGCGGAAATCGACCGATCCGTCGCCGGGCACGGTGAACGCGCCGTTGATCACCGCTTCGAGAAAGCTCCAGTTGCGGTTCTTCGCCATGCGCATCACGTCGCGCCGCGCGTCCTTGCAGTGCACGTGACAGACGCGGCGGACGTGCTTCTCCAGCATCGTGACGGCGTCGCCGCCGGCGAACGTCGTATGGCCGCTGTCGAACAGCAGTCCCACCGCATCGCCGGTGTTCTCGATCAGACGGTCGACGTCGGCCGGCGTCTCGACGTACGCGCCCATGTGGTGGTGATACGCGACACGCACGCCCTGGTCCTGCGCGTAGCGCGCGAACGCCGTGACGCGTTCGCCGTATTCGCGCCACTGGCTGGCACGTACGAAGCGCGGGCGCTTGTACAGCGGGACGGGCAAACCCTGGATGCTGTCGGCAACCTCGCCATAGACCATCACCAACGCCCCGCCGTCGGCCAGAAGACGCAGGTGGGCGCGCGCGTGCTCGATCTCCTCGTCCACGCCGCGCGTCGCGAGCCGTCCGGAATACCACCCCGACACGAGTGCCAGTCCATGCGGTTCGAGCACCGCCCGCAGCGCCGCCGACTCGCGGGGGAACTTGTTGCCGAGCTCGAAGCCCTGGTAGCCGATCCTGGCGCCTTCGGCAAGCGCCACGTCGAGCGGCGTCTCGCCGCCGAGCGACGGCAGGTCGTCGTTGCTCCACGAGATCGGGTTGATGCCGATCCGCACATCGAATCCGCCGGTCATCGTCGATATCCTGTGCGGCACGCGTCGGACCGTCTGCTCATGGACGCTCGTCCTTCCGTTCGTTTTCGTAGCGTTCGCGCGCCTGCCGGACTTTCAGCCGCGCCGATACCTCCGGTACCGCGACGTCCCACCACCAGCCACCCTCCTGCGTGGTCCGACCCGGGTCGGTGTCGATGCAGACGACGTACGTACGATCCGACGCGCGGGCCCGGCCGAGCGCCGCCTCGAGCGCCGCGATGTCCGCGACGTTCTCGCCCCGCGCGCCGAGCGCGATCGCGTGCGCGGCGAAATCGACGCGCGGCGGCACCGGTTCCGC
>JBDTNI010000303.1:0-3429 GCA_039933815.1 Betaproteobacteria bacterium | reverse complement strand
TGGAACATGTATCCGGCCCGTGCGTTGATGCCCGACAGCGGCTTGCCCGAGACGAATGCCTGGCCCGACGACGGTGCGAGGAGCCCGGCAGCAACGTTGAGCAGCGTCGACTTCCCGCAGCCGGTCGGCCCGACGACCGACACGAACTCACCGTGGGCGACGACGAGCGACGTATCCGCGACCGCCGTATAGTGCTGTCCGGGCCGCTTGCCGGCGAACGCGCAGCTGATGGCCTCGAGCGCCAGCGCCGGCGGGCGGGATGCGCCGCCGTCGCGACGCGGCGCCGCCGCGGTCACTTGATTGTTTGCGCTGCTTTTTTCTGGAACGACATGTCGACGGTCTTGCCGAGATCGATCTTCTTGCCCTGCATCGTCGGGTCGAATGTCAGCAGATCGTGCGCCACGTGCTCGCCTGCGTCGGTCGAGATGAAGCCGTCGTGCTTGAACGTCGCGATGTTCTTCTCGAGCGCCGCCTTGTACAGCGCCTTGTCGGTGTAGTACTCGGGTGGGACCGCTGCCACGACCTGATCGATCGTCGAATTCTGAATGAACCGCAGCGCGCGGACCATCGCATTGACGACAGCCTGCGCGGTGCGCGGGTTCTTTTGCACGAATTCGGAAGGCGCGTAAATGCAGCCTGCGGCATACGCGCCGCCGTAGACGTCGGCTACGCCTTTTTCCGTGCGCGTATCGACGACCGGCACCGCAGTGCCGTCGCTCTCGAGCTGCGCGATGACCGGATCGAGATTGGAAACCGCGTCGATCTCGCCACGCTTGACGATCGCGACGGCGCCCGCGCCCGCACCGACGCCGATGATCGATACCGCGTCGGGTTTGAGCCCCGCCTTGGCCAGCAGGATGTTGACGAACATGTTTGTCGACGACCCGGGGGCCGTCACGCCGATCTTCATCCCCTTGAGGTCCGCGGGCGATTTGTACGCGGCAGCCTTGTCCTTCGGCATCGCCAGGACGATGCCCGGATAACGGCCCTGCAACACGATGGCCTCGATCGACTGCCCCTTCGCCTGCTGGGAGATCGTGTGCTCGTAGGCACCGGACACGACGTCGACGCTGCCGCCCAGCAACGCCTGCAGCGCCTTGGCGCCGCCCGGGAAGTCGAGGATCTCGACGTCGAGTCCCTCGGCCTTGAAGTAGCCGTTGCGCTCGGCGATGGTGAGCGGCAGGTAGTAGAACAGCGGCTTGCCGCCCACGCCGATCGTGAGCTTCGGTTTCTCCACCGCCTGCGCGCCGGCAGGCGCCGCCAGCATGGCGGCCACAAGGGCGGTTGCTGCGAGGGTCCATATGCGCTGCATGGTCATTCCTCCGGATCGGTATTGTCGGTCGAAACCATCATTGTCGAGTCAGGCGTCGCGCCGCGTCAAACGACGCAACGACGCGCCCTTTCCCATGCTGGCGAAGTGACTTCAGCCGGTCGGCGATTGCTGGCCCCATTGACATCACCGGCGCGCCCGCCTGTCGCGCCGCGAGCTCCTTGCGCGCCGTGTCGAATGCGCCGGCCACGTCGTCGCCGCGCCGCATCGCGTTGCCGAAGAACGCTTCCGCGAATGCGCCGGGACCGAGACCGCCGCCACAGTCGCGATCACGCACACCCACCGGAGACGACGCGATCACCAGCGTTTCGTCGTCCTGCAGCGCGTCGATCCACGCACCCGCACCGCAGGTCGCGACCACGATGATCCGCCATCGGATGTTCGCGGCGTCCAGCAGCTGCTTCAGCCCCTGCGGCGACAGCGACGCGAGCTCGAGCGGCGGGTTGACGGCCGTCAACGTGTGCTCGCGACCCGATGGACCCGTGACGTAGACCATGACGATGTCGTCGTCGGCGTCGATGATCTCGCCGATTTCCAGCAGCACCTTGCGCAGGTGCGTGATCGTCGCGAACGGCCGCTCCGCCACGGTCGCCGGGCTGTTCAGCATCACGATGGAGTGACCGCGTGTGCCCCAGCGCTCGTCCATCGTCCGTTGCGCGGTATCGACGTCCGCAACGAAGCCGCGGTGTCGTGCGTCGGGCGCGAAGCCGACGAAGTAGAGATCCGTGGTTCCGGAATTCTCGTCGTCGAGGCCGTCGATTGCGCGGTCCATCATGAATTGCTGCGCGGCAAGCACGGCCTCGGACGCCGGACTGATCGCGTCGGCATCAGCGATAGCGTCGACTTCCCGCCACCATGGCTCCAGCGGTCCCAGCAGCGGCGCGAACCAGAATGGCGCGATCAGCAGTGCGCCGCCGGCCACCGCCCACGCGCCGCGGCGCGACCGCGCAGGATCGGCACAGACATGGACGGCGCGCACGGCGACAACGAACATCCACGCGAGCACGACGTACTCGAGCGCGGCTTTGGCGCGCTCCGACAGCAGCGGCTCCACGCGCGGCAGGTCCGGCAGCACGTGCGCGATCTGGATCAGCGGAAACGACGCGAGCAGGACGATCGGCAGCGCGACGTACAAAGCCGCGTCGCGGCGCAGGATTGCCAGCAACGCGCTCGCGAACGCGAGCAGGCCGAGCGCGAAAATTTCGCCGTGCAGCCCCAGCAGCGAAAAACGTGCCTCGTGGGCCGCGCGGACCCAGTCGGCATCGATGTCGATCGCGGCAGACACGATGACGATCAGGACAAGCTGTACCACCGACAGCCGGAACGCGGCGCGGGTGACGGGCAAAAAGAGCGCGAGCCGCAGGCCGGCGGCCAGGTTGCGTCCCAGCGCGTGAATAGCGGTGCGCACGAGTGGGCGTCAGCCGCGCGCAAGCGCGTGTTCGGCGACGAACGTCTTGACGCGCGCAGCGTCCGCCGGCAGCACCGTGCAGCGCTGCGGTAGCGACTCGAGCCCCGCGAGCGCGGGCGGGCGGGACGGCTCGACACCGAGCGCCTCCGTCATCATCGCCGAGAACTTCGCCGGCAGCGCCGTCTCGAGGCATACGAGGGGCACGCCAGCGACGCGCATTTCCCGTCCGACCTTGATGCCGTCGGCCGTGTGCGGGTCAACCGCGACGCCGAAGCGCCGGTGCACGTCGCGAATCGTCGCAACACGATCCGCGTGCGTGCTGCGGCCCGACACCATGCCTGCGTCACGGACCGCATTCCAGCTTGCCGAGCCGGCGATGTCGAACTCGCCGTCGCGCGCGAGCCGGGCCCACAGGCGGGCCAGCGCCTTCGCTTCGCGCCCGACGGCGTCGAACATGAAACGCTCGAAGTTCGACGCGCGCGAGATGTCCATCGACGGCGATGACGTCGCGTGTGTTTCGAGGGCGTTGCGCGGCCGGTACCGGCCCGTGCGGAAGAACTCGTCGAGCACGTCGTTCTCGTTGGTCGCGACGATGAGCTGCGCGATCGGCAGTCCCATGCGGCGCGCCACGTGCCCGGCGAGCACGTTGCCGAAGTTGCCGGACGGCACGGCGAAGCTGACAGGCTCGCCG
>JBDTNI010000302.1:0-3451 GCA_039933815.1 Betaproteobacteria bacterium | reverse complement strand
GGCTCGGCGCCGCCAATGCCGGAAGGAACATCGGGTTGGGCTCGGGCCATGAAAAACGCACCGTCGTGGTGTCGAGTATCTCGAATACGGGCGGCTTGCCGCCCACGAGCAGGGCCTGCGGAAACCCGAACGGCGACAGGTCCTTGTTCTTCGCCACATCCTCCCAGTAATAACGGAAGTCTTCGGATGTGAACGGCGTGCCGTCCGACCACTTGTGGCCCGGGCGCAGGTGGAGCGTGAAGGTACGGCTGTCGACGACGTCGACTTTCTCCAGGATGTCGGGCACGAGCTGCAGCTGCTCGTCGTAGCCGACGAGCCTCGAGTAGCCGTAGACGACCATCATCCGGATGTCCCGGTCCTTCGCCATCAGCGTGCGAAGCTCGCCGCCGTACCGGCCCAGCGTCCAGTCGCTGCGCGAGGCGCTGAAAACGAGTGGCACGCGCGGCAGCCGCTGCGCGAGCGGCGGCAGCTTGCCGGCCGCGACGGCCGCCTCGAGCGACGGTGGCTCCTCGCCACGCACCGGGGTCGCGAACACGGCGATCGTCAGGGTCACGAGCGCCAGCAGGGCGGCGCCGCGCGTCATGCCGGCACCCGCTCGGGCGCCGCGTGCGGCTGCATGCGCACGAAATGCCCATCGCCGACGTCCACGAGCTCGCCCGCGCTGTCCGCCGTCCACGCGAACGGCTCGCGCCATTCCTCGGGGCGACGTTCGGCACCGTCGAGCACGGCAGCCAGGTCCAGCTTGCGCTCGAGGTCGGGATACGGCACTGCGGCGAGAAGCCCCAGCGTGTACGGATGCATGGGATTGTGAAAAAGCACTTCGCGCGGCGCGATTTCCACGATTCGGCCCCGGCACATCACCGCGATGTCGTCGGCGATGTAATCGACGACGGCGAGATTGTGCGAGATGAACAGGTAGGTGAGCCCGAGTTCCGCCTGCAGGTCCTTCAACAGGTTGAGAATCTGCGCCTGGATCGATACGTCCAGCGCCGACACGGGTTCATCGCACAGGATCAGATCGGGTTTCAGCGCAAGCGCCCGGGCAATTCCGATGCGCTGCCGCTGCCCGCCCGAGAAACTGTGCGGGTAACGGTTCAGAAAGCGGGGGTCGAGGCCGACGAGGCGCATCAGCTCCTTCGCCATGTCCGCACGATAATCGGCGTCGCCGACGTCGTGGATGACGAGCGGCTCGCGCAGGATGTCGAACACCGTCATCCGCGGGCTGAGCGAGCTGAACGGATCCTGGAAAATGTATTGGACGCGACGGCGAAAGCGCATCAGCTCGTCGCCCTGCGCGTGGCCCACATCGATGCGCCGTCCCCGGTCGTTATAGAGGATCTCGCCGCTGTCAGCGTCGAGCGCACGCATGATGGCCTTCGACAGCGTGGTCTTGCCGCAGCCGCTCTCGCCGACGAGCCCGAAGCATTGCCCGCGAGTGATGGAGAAGCTGACGTCGTCGACGGCGCGCAGCGCCGGGCCCTCGCGCCGGACGAGGAAACCGGTCGATCGCTGGGTGAATGTCTTGACGACGTTGCGAACGGCGAGGTGCACGCTGCCCGCGTCCGGCGGCCACGGCTCGATGGCCTCGACCAGCGGCCCCGTCTGGTGGTCGACCGTCCGAACCGATTCGAGCCGCTCGCCCGGCTTCATGTCGAAGTGGGGAACGGCGCGCAGCAGCGCGCGCAGGTACGGATGCTCGGGCCGTTCGAACAGCGCCTCGACGGGGCCCTGCTCCATCACCCGTCCCGCGTACAGCACGACCACCTGCTCGGCAACGTTGGCGACGACGCCGAGATCGTGGGTGATGATCAGCACCGCCATCTCGAGCTCGCGCTGCAGTTCCTTGATGAGCGAGAGAATCTGCGCCTGGATCGTGACGTCGAGCGCGGTGGTGGGCTCGTCGGCGATCAACAGCGACGGGCGGCAAACGAGCGCCATCGCGATCATCGCGCGCTGCCGCAGGCCGCCGGAGAGCTGGAACGGGTACGTGCGCAGCGCCCGCGCAGGGTCGGGAAATCCGACCCGTCGCAGCATGTCCTGCGTGCGGGCCATGCCTTCCTTGTGATTGACCCGGTGATGCAGGAACAGCGCTTCGCTCACCTGGTCGCCGATCGTATGCAGCGGCGAGAGCGACACCATCGGCTCCTGGAAGATCATGGAAATGTGACGCCCGCGGATGCGTCGGATCTTCCGGCCGTCCGGCCCGAGGCGAACGATGTCGACGGTGGGCTTCGCGGAGCCGGGCGCCGTGAACAGAATCTCGCCCGACGTGATCGACGCCGCGCGCGGCAGAATGCGCATGATCGCCTGCGCAGTCACCGACTTTCCCGAACCCGATTCGCCGACCAGCGCGAGCGTCGCGCCGGGCTCGATCCGAAATGACACGCGGTCGAGCGCGGGAACGCGAACGCCGCGGTTGTCGAACTCGACCGACAGGTTGCGGACGTCGATCAGCGCGGCCATCGGCGGCCGTCCGGCGTGCGCGGGACGCAGCGTTCCCCGTCGCGCGAGCATTGCTCGCGGATATCGATCGTGACGATCACGTTGATCCTTCCCGCCGAGAGGGTTCGGGCGATGCTCCGGACGCGCCGGCGCCAGGCGCCGTCAGCGCCGGTCCGCGAACGCTGTCGAACGCGGCCTTGCCCGGACGGTCGCAAGCATGCCCTGACTGCGCGCCGGCGTCGAGTCCGTCCGGCCTGCTGGACCGCCGCCAATCTGGTCTGCGGTCCGCTTCACTGCGCGTCGGGGACGTTGCGAAAGCCGACGCACGCTTTGCGCCAGCCGAGCTCCTCCGGAAAGGTCCGCAACCCGAGTCCGACGTGCCGCGCGAACCGTCGCATCGGGGACAATCGCCGGGGCGGCGGCGGTGCACCCTCCGTGTCCGTGAGGTCGACGTAAAAGGCCGATGTCGGTCCGAGGTCGTCGAGGTCGAGCTGCACGGGTGCCGCGCGCTCGTGCAGCGGGCTTCCGACCAGCGCGTGCACCGGCGGCGTCATCAGCAGATACTCGGGGATCGGCACCGCGTTCTTCAGCATCCGGTGGACGAGTATCACGTCGATACCGGCGAGCTCGGTCATCCGCTTGACCTTCTGCATCGCGACGTCGCCGATATGGCCGACGAGCTTGATCTTGAGGTTACCCGCCTGCTGGCATCCATCGCAGGGACAGAGCGTATTGACCTTGAGGTCCATCGCGCGGGCGTGAAAAGCGCGGTAGATGGCAGCGGCGTGTCCGGCAACCAGCGCCGGGTCGAACCGCCCCGTCTTCGGCGTCGGCATGTAGAAAAAAGCCGCGTCGCCTTCGAGCTTGGCGAGCTTCAGCGACGGTCCCGCGGCGTCGATAACCACCTCGAGCAGCCTCGCGACGATGTCTTGCGCGTGCGCAAGACTCGCGCGGTGAAATTTCATGAAGCGCGTGTAGCCGCCGATGTCGGCGATGAGCAGCAAAGTTG
>JBDTNI010000301.1:0-3460 GCA_039933815.1 Betaproteobacteria bacterium | reverse complement strand
GAGCCTGATGTCACCGCCGCGTCGCCGCCGGCCGTCGGTCCGCGGCTTCACGCTGATCGAGATCATGGTCGTCATCGTGATCCTCGGCGTGCTGGCCGCGCTCGTCGTGCCGAGCGTGCTGTCGCGGACCGACGATGCGCGGATCGTCGCGGCCAAGAGCGATCTCGCGGCCATCCGGCAAGCGCTGAAGCTGTATCGTCTCGACAACCAGCGCTACCCGACGATGGAACAGGGCCTCGAGGCGCTGGTGTCGAGGCCCGCCGATCCGCCGATCCCGCCGAACTGGAAACCGGGCGGCTATCTCGAAAAGCTGCCGCGCGACCCGTGGGGCCATGCCTATCACTATGTGAATCCCGGACTGCGCGCCGACGTCGACATCGTCACCTACGGTGCCGACGACCAGCCCGGCGGCACCGGGCCCGACGCCGACATCGGCTCGTGGGACCTGTAGCGCACCGAAGAAATCGGCTCGTCTCCCGCCGCAGCGGGTTCACGCTGGTCGAGATGCTCGTCGTCGTCGTTATTGTCGGCATCGTCGCGGGCCTGGTCACCGCGCAGCTCGGCGCGGACCCGAGGGACCTTGCGGCGCGCGAATCGCGGCGCTTTGCCGGTGCGCTCGAGTATGCGGCGATGCGCGCGCAATTTCGGCGCGAGGTTCTCGGCGTGTCGGCGATGCACCGCGCCGTCCGTTTCTGGCGCCGCGACGCGTCGGGCGAGCGCTGGCAGCTGCTCGACGACGACGACGCGCTCCGTGCGTACGAACTGGCCGAGCCGCTCGATGCCCTCGCGCTCGCCTATGCCGGCGGCGCGCTGCAGCCCGACGCCGTCGTGCCGCTGCGCGCTTCGGGGCGCAACGAGCCGTTCGCCTTTGCGTTGGCCACGCCTGCGTGGCGTTCGGTCATCGCGCTCGATCCGCTCAATCGCGTGTCGATCAGCGGGCCCGAAGCGGTCGGCCGCTGACGGCGCATGACGACGCGCGGGTTCACGCTGATCGAAGTGCTCGTCGCGCTGGCGATCATCGCCGTCGCGCTCGCGGCAGGGATGCGCGTGATCACGCAGAGCGCCGACGGCGCTTCCTCGCTGCGCGCGCGCACGCTGGCGCTGTGGGTTGCCGAGAACCAGCTCGCACGCGCGCAACTCGAGGATCCTGCGCCGCCGGCCGGCACTACCGATGGCGCCGAGGCGCAGGCCGGCGTGCCGTTTGCATGGCGGCGTACCGTCAGCGCATCCCCGAATCCCGCCTTCCGGCGCATCGATATCGACGTCGCGGCGCCCGACGCGCCGGACTACCGCCTTGCTCACGTGGCGGGCTACGTGGCCGCGGCGACGCGCTGACATGCGGCGCACACGCGGATTCACGCTTGTCGAGGTGCTCGTCGCCATCGGGATCCTGGCCGTTGTCGCCCTGCTCGCGTGGCGAGCGACGGCGGCGATGACGGACAGCGAGGTGCGACTCGTTGCCGAGCAGTCGCGCTGGCGACAGCTCGATGCGTTGCTGCTGCGCGTCGAGGCGGATCTGCGGGCGGCGGTTCCCCGACCCGCACGCGACGGTGCATCGACGGCACCGCCGTGGCTGCTTGCACCCGAAGATTCCGCCGGCAACTCGCTCCTCGTCTTCACGCGCGCCGGAGGCGACGCGGTCGACGAACCGGGCAGCGGCGGCCGCCGCATCGGTTACCGCGTGCGTGGCGATCGTGTCGAAACCCTGTATTGGCCGCGCATCGACAACCCCGCGGCCACTGTACCTGCCGTATACGTTCTCGCGAATGCCGTTCGCCGTCTGGCCATCACGGCACTCACGGCGGACAACCGCTGGTCTGACCGGTGGCCGCTGTCGGGCGACGCGTCGACGCCGCGCGGTGTCCGACTGGTGCTCGAACTCGCCGACGGCACGAGCGTCGAGCGGTGGTTCGTGCTGCAATGAATACGATCTTTCCCGCGCGGTCGCGCGAATCCGGACTCGCGCTGATCGTGGCGATGCTGGTCGCCGCGCTGGCGGCGGCCGTGGCGGTATCTCTCGCCCGCGCGCAGACGCAGTGGGCGGCCGAGGTTGCGCAGCGCGCCGACGGCGTGCAGGCGCAGTCGATTGCGCTCGCCGGCGTCCAATGGACCCGCCAGATCATCGGCACCGGGCGCGCGGCGACGTACACGCACCTCGGCCAGCCGTGGGCGCTGCCGCTGCCGCCCACGCCCGTCGACAATGGCGTCGTCGAGGGTCGGATCGCCGATGCGCAGGGACTGCTGAACGTGAACAACCTGGCGAATCCGGCGGCTGCATCTTTTGAACGCCTGCGCGCGTCGCGGCTGTTCGCGTCACTGAACCTTCCGCCGGCCCTTCTCGCTGCGGTGATCGACTGGGTCGATGCCGACGCGATCGAGGAGCCCGGCGGTGCCGAGGACGACTGGTACCGGAGCCTTTCACCGCCCGGCATTGCCCCGAACATGCCGGCCGCGCGCATCCAGGAACTCGCCGACGTGCGCGGGATGACGGCGCGCGAACTCGCGTCGCTGATGCGATTCGCGACCGCGCTGCCCGAACCGTCGCCGCTCAACGTCAATACGGCGCCACCGGAACTGCTGGCGGCATCGGTCGACGGCGTTGCGACCGACGCACTCAATGCGCTGATCACCAGCCGGACCGCGCGGCCCTTCGCGACGATTGCAGAATTCAGGGAGCGGCTGCCGCCGCAGGCGACGCTGGTCGGCAACGAGGCGATGTACACGGTGAAGAGCCGCTACTTCCTGGTGCTGGTGCGCGCGCGGCAAGGCGACGCCGTGGCGCACGCGCGCGCACTCATCGACAGCAACGGCGCGGGTTGGCCGCGCGTCGTCTGGCAGACGGTCGAGTGACCGCGGCCGGGGACGCCGGCGCAGCGATCTCGTAAACTAAGCGATGCTGCGCGTCTTCCTGTCGTCGGCGCCCGAACCCGATCGCGCCGACCTTTGGGTCCGGTTCGGGGACGACGGTCGCGTCATCGGGCAGGGCCGCGATACGCCGTCGCGCTGGCCGGGCGACCGCGACCTCGACGTCGTGCTCGCCGCGAGTTCGGTCAGGCTCGCCACGCTCGCGCTGCCGCCGATGTAGGCCGGCCGCCTTCGCGCGGCCGCGCGCTACGCGCTCGAGGACCAGATGGCGACCGTCGACGACGCATGCGTCGCGGTCGCGTATGACGGCGACGCCGGCATCGCGGCGATCGCGTCGCAAACGACGATCGACGCCCTCCGCGCGATGACGCGCGCGCCGCGGCGCGTGGTGCCCGAGTCCGCGCTCGCGCCCGCGTCCGAGGGCTGGACGTGGTATGGGTCGGCGGGCGGCGGCGGGTTCGTCCGCATGAGCGATGGAAGCACGTTCGCCACTAGTCCTGTCGAGCATGGCGGCGTGCCGTCGGAGGTGGGGGCGGCGCTCGCACAGGCAACGCGGGCGAACCGATGTCCGCCCATGGTGAGCGTGTCAGGCGTC
>JBDTNI010000300.1:0-3474 GCA_039933815.1 Betaproteobacteria bacterium | reverse complement strand
CGGACGACACGCGCGGCTCGCTCGGCGATCCGATGCTCGATTCGGCGGCGATCGCGCTGGCGCGCGCACGGCTCGCGGGGACGGCCGAGGGTTCGGCACTCGTCCGCTGCACGGGCGACGACGGCCCCACGCTGCTGATCCACGTCGAGCGTCCTGATCCGTTTCCGGTGCTGGTGTTCGGCAACGGGCACGTCGGTCGCGCGCTCGTCGACGTGCTCGGCGTGCTGCCCGCGCAGGTGCGCTGGTTCGATGCGCGGGAAGGCGATTTCCCGGCGCACATTCCCGCGAACGTCGACGTCGTCGTCACCGACGCGCCGGACGACGAGCTCCGCGCCGCGCCTCACGGCGCATTCGTCGTGGTGGCAACACACAGCCACGCGCTCGACCTGGTGCTGATCGAGACGGCGCTCGCCCGCGACGATTGGCGCTACGTCGGCCTGATCGGCTCGAAATCGAAGCGCGCGCAGTTCGAGCGCCGGCTCGCCGAGCGTGGCCACGCACCGGGCGCACTGGCGCGAATCCGTTGTCCCATCGGTGCCGACGGTGTGTCGATTCGCGCCAAGCACCCGGGCGCGATCGCCATCGCGATCGCCGCCGAGCTGCTGATGGTGCGCGAGACGGGTGCGCGGTTGCCGGCGCTTCGCGTGGCGGCGCGATGATGCCGTCGGCGCGGATGGGCGCGCGTCTCGAACTGCGGGGGATCACGAAGCGTTACCCCGGTGTCGTCGCGAGCGACGCCATCGACCTCGATGTGATGCCGGGCGAGATCCACGCGGTGCTCGGGGAAAACGGCGCCGGCAAGTCGACGCTGATGAAGGTGATCTACGGCATCGTGAAGCCCGACGCGGGGACAATCCGCTGGGAAGGCGCGCCGGTGCAGGTCCCGAGCCCCGCGCACGCGCGGAAGCTTGGCATCGGCATGGTCTTCCAGCATTTCTCGTTGTTCGACACGCTGACAGTTACGGACAACATACGTCTCGCGCTCGCGCCGAAGGACGCCGCCGACCTTCCCGCGCGGGTGCGCGACGTGTCGGCGCGCTACGGGCTCCCGCTCGATCCGGCGCGGCGCATCCACACGATGTCTGTCGGTGAGCGCCAGCGCGTCGAGATTGTCCGCTGCCTGCTTCAGGCCCCGCGGCTGCTGATCATGGACGAACCGACGTCCGTGCTGACGCCGCAGGCGGTGCTGCGGCTGTTCGACACGTTGCGCACGCTCGCCGCCGAAGGCTGCAGCATCCTCTACATAAGCCACAAGCTCGACGAGATCCGCGCACTTTGCCAGCGTGCGACCGTCCTCCGCGCCGGCCGCGTGACCGGCGAGTGCGATCCGCGCGAGCAGAGCAACGCATCGCTCGCGCGGATGATGATCGGCGGATCGCTGCCACAGCCGCTCCACCACGAACGCGCGCCCGGCGCCGCGGCGCTCGTCGTCGACGCGCTCGACGTCGCGGCCGACGATCCGTTCGGCACCACGCTGCGCGGCATCTCGCTCACCGTGCGGGCGGGCGAGATCGTCGGCATCGCCGGCGTCTCCGGCAACGGCCAGAAGGAGCTTCTCGCGGCGCTGTCCGGCGAACGCACGATGGCCGCACCCGGGTCGATCGTGCTCAATGGCACGCCCGTCGGTCGGCTCGGCGCGTACGAGCGCCGCCGTCTCGGCCTGGCATTTGTCCCCGAGGAGCGGCTCGGACGCGGTGCGGTGCCGGAAATGTCGCTGCAGGACAACACGCTTTTGACCACGCGCAGCGAAACGCTGGTGGCGCATGGCTTCATCAACGATGCGGGCGTTCGCGCAGCGGCGGCCCGCACGATCGCGGAGTTCGGCGTCAAGGCGGGCGGCCCGGACGCGGCCGCCCGCAGCCTGTCCGGCGGCAACTTGCAGAAGTTCATCGTCGGGCGGGAGATCCGGCAGCGTCCCGCCGTGCTGATCGCCGCGCAGCCGACGTGGGGCGTCGACGTCGGCGCGGCGGCGCAGATACGGCAGGCGCTGATCGACCTGCGTGACCGCAATGCCGCAGTCCTCGTCGTATCGGAGGAACTGGACGAGCTGATGGAGGTCTGCGACCGCCTGGCAGTCATCGCGCAAGGGCGATTGTCGGAGGCGAAGCCCGTACGCGACACGAGCGCCGAGGAAATCGGCACGCTGATGGCCGGTACTCGCGACGAGCCGATCGCCGACGTGCAATCGCAATGAATTTCCGGCTCGAGCTACGGCCGCAGCCATCGCGAATGGCCGCGTGGCTCGCGCCGCTGCTTGCCACCGCAGCGACGCTCGTCGTCGGATTCGTGCTGTTCAAGGCGTTCGGCAGGAATCCGGTTGCGGCGTTCGAGGCGTTTTTCATCCAGCCGGTCGCCACGCGCTACGGCGTCGCCGAGCTCCTGCTTAAGGCGACGCCGCTGATGATAATCGCCACGGGCCTCGCGATCGGCTATCGCGCGAATGTGTGGAATATCGGCGCAGAGGGTCAGCTGGCACTCGGCGCGATCGCCGGCGGCGGCGTCGCACTTGCACTCGCGGATGCCGACTGGCCCGCGTGGGCGCTGTTGCCAGCGATGTTCGCCGCCGGCGCCGCCGGCGGGCTGCTGTGGGCGGCTATCCCGGCATGGCTGCGCACGCGCTTCAATGCGAACGAGATCCTGACGTCGCTGATGCTCGTGTACGTGTCGACGCTCCTGCTGTCATGGCTCGTTCACGGGCCATGGCGCGACCCGGAAGGCTACAACTTTCCGCAATCGAAACTGTTTGTCGACAGCGCGCTGCTGCCGAATCTCGTCGCCGACACGCGACTGAACGTCGGCCCCCTGATCGCCGTGGCGATCGTCGCGCTCGCGTGGCTGTTCGTGCGGCGGCACATCGTCGGCTTCGAGATGCGTGTCGCCGGGCTGGCGCCCGCGGCGGCCCGTTACGCGGGCATTTCGGCGAACCGCAACGTATGGCTCGGGATGCTCGCCGGCGGCGGCTGCGCCGGCCTCGCCGGCGTCGGCGAGGCGGCCGGCCCGATCGGGCAGTTGCTGCCCTCGATGTCGCCCGGATACGGATTCGCGGCGATCATCGTCGCCTTCGTCGGCCGGCTGCACCCGCTCGGCATCGTGCTGGCGAGCCTGCTGATGTCGTTGCTCTACCTCGGCGGCGAATCCGCACAGATGAATCTCGCGCTGCCGTCCGCGGTGACCGGCCTGTTTCAGGGCACGTTGCTGTTCTTCCTGCTGGCTGCCGACGTTTTCGTCAATTACCGTGTTCGGGTCGCCGCGGCGACGCCGGCGGCCGCGTGAGCGCGAACCGGCACGGCTGACGCAATGGACACGTTCGCCCAGCTCGTCGTGCTGAGCCTCGCCGCGGGGACGCCGCTCGTGTTCGCGGCGCTCGGGGAACTCGTCGTCGAGAAATCGGGCGTGCTGAATCTCGGCGTCGAGGGGATGATGCTGGTCGGCGCTGTCGCGTCGTTCATCGTTGCCGCCCGTACGCAGTCGCCG
>JBDTNI010000299.1:0-3487 GCA_039933815.1 Betaproteobacteria bacterium | reverse complement strand
CCTTCGGCTTCGGCGGCCTGCATCTGCAACGCCTCGGCGTCCGATTCGGGGGCCGCCGCCTTTGCTGCCGCGTCGACGCGGCCGGCTTTCACAAAGTCACGCGTCGCCTCGTTGTACTGCTTCGAAGCGGCATAGTTTCCTTCGCCGTGCACATTTTTCGACGTTCCGGCCGGGGGAGTTGCAGACTGCTTCGGGCTCGCCTTCGAATTTTTGCTGTCCATCGGATGCCTCCAGGTCGTGCGCACGGGGCTCTGTCCCGGGTTTTACGCCGGTTTTACGCCATCGGTGCGTCGATGCAAACGCATTCTCGCCGGTTGGAAGCGGGGACGCAGTCGGTGCGCCGCTGTTCATTTCGTCGGCCTGCGGCGACAGTGCTGTCGCCGACCGTCCTACGACGGTTGCCCTACTCCCGCGCCGTGGACACCGCCAGCATCGTGGGCTGCGGCACCGAAACGCCAGCGCCGGGGTCGTCGTACGCCGCGAATGCGACGAGCGGCATGCGGTGCGCCACGTTGCCGTACATCGTGGCAAACGCGACATCCGCCGCGTCGCGGCCGGTCGCGATGCGGATCAGACCGGTGAGCGGCGTGATGCCGGTAGGGTCGAACAGCCACCACCGGTCGCCGATGTACGCCTCGACGTAAGAGTGAAAATCGGGCGGACCCAGCGATTCTTCCGCGCCGTAGTCGACGCCGGTGACGAACCGCGCCGGATAGTTGAGGCTGCGCAGGATGGCGATCATCGAGTGCGCAAAATCGCGACACACGCCCATGCGCTGCTCAAGCGTTTCCAGCGCGGACGTGCGCACCGTCGATGTTCCAACGCGAAACTCGACCTGGGAGCGAACCCAGCGGCACACGGCATCGGCCTGCAGATAGCCCGATGGCATGCTGCTGAACTCGCGATAGGCGAGTTGCTGCACTTCCTCAGCCTGACAGTAACGGCTGGACCACAGGAACGGCAGCGTCGCGGGTGGCAGCTCGTCGAGCGGCGTCGAGACGACGTGCATGGGTTCGGCCATATAGTGATCGACCTCGACGGTCCCCTCGTAGCGCAGGTGCAGCGCGCCTTCGCCGGCGCGCAGCCGGAGCATCCGGTTGCCGAAGTGCGGTTCGATCTCGACGCGCCAGTTCACGTTAGGCGTGATGTCCAGAGTCTCCTTCACCACGCGCTGCTGCGAACCTCGTGCGGCGTGAATCAGGAAAATGAAATCGGCCGGGCCGAAGAGCTCGTAGTCGAGGTCGAGCGTGTAAGCGATGCGGACGCGGCTTCCCGAAACGGCGACAGATTCATGGATCATGCTGTCGGCACCGCATTCAAGCGGCGGGAAGGTCAAAGTACGGGTTGAATCCGTGAGGCAGCGACTCGTCGCCGGCGGAACTTCCGGCCGGGTCGAAGTCGAGAATCGCGACGGGCCGCATTACCTCCGCATCGACCAGAATCTTGCAGCCCGGCGTCAGCTCCAGGCCGGCAGCCGCATATTCGCCCGCCATCGCAGTGTCGGGATCGACGACGTACCACGTGCGGCGGCGGCGATTCGCGCCGACCGTCGTGACGACCGAATGAAGCGCGCCCATGGGCGCACAGGCCTGGCGCGCGCGTGCCTTGTCCACAGGGGGCGCGCGGTCTCGTAACTGACGGGCGGGGAACTCGTCAAATGACGCGGGCATCGGCTGGAAAGCGTTCGCCTGCTGCGATCGGATGGCGCGGCGCGCGGAAGTTTTGTCCATGGGAAGGCCCCTGCTCTCGGCTTTCGTCGAGGGGAGCAGCGGCCGTGCCACGACGGGTGTCGAAAATTGGGCTGCCGAATCAACGGCTCAGGGGCGAGCCCATGACTTGTCCTGCAGCAGGAATTACCACCGGGTGTAAAACCTGGGCTTCTTGGCCGATTGTACGTTCGACGGCGGCGTCATTAGTCGCCGTCCAGGCCGAGTTGGACGATCTCTGCGGCGCGCAGCACGGCTCTCGCCTTGTTCAGCGTTTCCTGCCACTCCGTTTCGGGGACCGAATCATGCACGATCCCCGCGCCGGCCTGGACGTAGAGCGTGCCGTCACGCACCACGGCGGTGCGGATTGCGATCGCCAGATCCATGTCGTCCTGGAAACTCACGTAACCGACGGCGCCGGCATAGATCCCTCGCGGCGTCTGCTCGAGTTCGTCGATGATTTCCATCGCGCGCACCTTCGGCGCCCCGCTCACCGTGCCCGCGGGAAAGCTGGCTGCCAGCACGTCGAAGCTGGACGTCGCGGCAGGCAGGCTGCCCTCGACGTTCGACACGATGTGCATCACGTGCGAATAGCGCTCGATCGCCATCTGCTCGGTCACGCGGACGGACCCGGTGACGGCGACGCGGCCCACGTCGTTGCGACCGAGATCGAGCAGCATCACGTGTTCGGCGATTTCCTTGGGATCGCCGGTGAGCTCGTTGGCGAGCGCATCGTCGGCATCGCGTGTCGCCCCGCGCGGACGCGTGCCCGCGATCGGCCGCAGCGTCACCGTCGAACCCTCCTTGCGCACGAGGATCTCCGGCGAGGCACCCACGACGTGGAAATCGCCGAAATCGTAATAGAACATGTACGGCGACGGATTGAGCGACCGCAGCGCGCGATACAGCGACAGCGGCGAGGCCGAAAACGGCAGCTCCAGCCGCTGCGACAGCACGACCTGCATCACGTCGCCCGCGGCGATGTAATCCTTGGCGCGACGCACGGCGGCTTCGAACGCGTCGCGTCCGACCGTGCTTTGCGCGCGCGTGACTTCCGTGGCGGTCTGCTGCGGGATGTCGACGGGCGTGCGCAACCTGCGGCGCAACTGCTGCAGCCGCTCCTGCGCGTTGCGATAGGCGTCGGCCTCGCCGGGATCGGCATAGACGATGAGGTAGATACGCCCGGCAAGGTTGTCGATGACCGCGAGCTCTTCGGTCAGCAGCAGCAGCATGTCAGAAAGATCGTCGAGCGGGCCGCGGGCGGCCGGCGCGCGGCCGACGAGCTTCGTTTCGATGTGCCGGACGGTGTCGTAGCCGAAATAGCCGGCGAGACCGCCGCAGAATCGAGGCAGCCCGGGTTGCGGCGCCGCGCGGAAACGTCCGAGGAATGCCTTGAGAAACGCCAGCGGATCGCCATCGTGGCGCTCGACGACGCCGCCCGCGTCCTCGACTTCGACGTGCGTGCCCTTGACGCGCAGGCGGACCTTCGCGGGCAGCCCAATGAACGAATAGCGGCCGAAGCGCTCGCCGCCCACGACTGATTCGAGCAGGAATGTGTAATGTCCGTGCGCGAGCTTGAGATACAGCGACAGCGGCGTGTCGAGATCGGCGAACGACTCCAGCACGAGCGGTATCCGGTTGTAGCCCTGCGCGGCGAGTGCCTTGAATTCGGCTTCGGTCATCATGCCGGGCGCCCGCCTGCGATTTCGCTACGCATTGCGCCGATCGTCGCGCGATAGTCCGGCGAGCCGAAGATCGCGCTGCCCGCGACGAACGTATCC
>JBDTNI010000298.1:0-3496 GCA_039933815.1 Betaproteobacteria bacterium | reverse complement strand
CCGGTCTTGCCGCCGTGGATCACGACGTCGACCATCTTGCCGCTCGCGTCCTTCGCCTGCGTGAGGATCGGCGGGCTGACCGCGTCCAGATCCCACACGTCGTGCGCGATGTACTGCGAATGCCACTTGTACGTGCCCTTGTCGAGATCGATGGCGACGAGCGAATCCGTATAAAGATTGTCGCCCGGGCGGATTGCACCGTACAGATCGGGCGAGGGGTTGCCCGCGACGAAGAACACCGTCCTCGTCTTCTTGTCGATGGCGGGCGTCATCCACACGCCGCCGCCGAGCGTCTGGTAGAACGACGCGTCCTTGGCCAGTGCGGCCTTTTCCGCGGCGATGTCGCGATGCATGTTGCGGCCGGTCGCGTCATTCTCGGCCCAGACACCCTCCTGACCCTTGTCGGGAATCGTGTAGAACGTCCACAGCAGCTTGCCATCCTTGGCGTCGTACGCCTTGACGAAGCCGCGTATGCCGTATTCGCCGCCATTGGTGCCGATCAGCACCTTGCCGTCGGCCACCGCAGGCGCCATCGTCTCCGAATAGCCCTTTTCGGGATCGGCAATCTGGGTTTCCCACAAGACCTTGCCCGTCTTCGCGTCGAGCGCGACGAGCTTGGCGTCGAGCGTTCCCATGAACAGCGTCCCGCCCTCGATCGCGACGCCGCGGTTGTTGGGGCCGCAACAGAACGTGGTGATCGGCCCCATCTTGTGCTTGTAATGCCAGTACTCCTCGCCGGTCGCCGCATTGATCGCGTAAACATGGTTGAACGACGTCGTGAGGAACATGACGCCGTTGACGACGATCGGCGCCGTTTCCATCGACTCCAGCACGGCCGTCTGGAAAACGAACGCGGGCCGCAACTTGCCGACATTGCCGGCGTTGATCTGCGTGCCGGGGTAATAGCGCGTCTGTGCGTAGCTGCCGTTGGGATGAATCCAGTTCTTCGAATCCGACGCCGCACCGTCGAGCATCGCGGCACTGATTGCCGTCATCGTGGACGGTACCGGCTTGGCGGTCGTTGTCGCACCGGTGCCCGTCTCCTGCGCGTGCGCGCACAACGACAATGCGATACCGGCCAAACCGGCACCGAATTTCATCGACCTGCGTGTTTTGCTCATCACTCTCCCCTGTTTCGGTTGTCCTGGCGTTGTCGTTTCACGATACGCTGTCGTCCACAAACTAGCGCCGTTATAGTGCGTTTCCCGGCAACTTGCAATTCGTATCGATGGTGCAGTGCACCAAGGTCCTGCCGGTCTTCAACCACCATGATGAACATGACGGATAACCAAGTGAACGGAAAGCCAAAATTGTTCGTAGGGCGTCGCACGCGCGCCCTGTCCGCCCTGCTCGGGATCGCGCTGCTTGGCGCGGCGCACGCTTACGCCGCCGACGACGATGCGTTCGCGACCAACGCCCGGCTTCTCGCATCGATGCGCAGCGACGATGCCGCGGGCGTGACGCGGGCGATCCGCGACGGTGCGTCCGTCAATTCGCGCAACCGTCTCGGCGAATCCGCGCTGCTGATTGCGCTGAAAAAGAATCGGCCGGACCTCGCCGGACTGGTGCTCGCCGCCGGCGCCGACGTGAACGAAGCCGCCATCAACGGCGTGACGCCGCTGATGGCCGCGTCCTTCGTCGGCAGTATCGAGATGGTTCGCGTCCTCCTGGCGCGAGGCGCAAGCGTGACCCCCGCCGACAGGATCGGCAAGACGGCGATTACTTACGCAGCCGGCGAAGGCCATACGGCCATCGTGCGCCTGCTGCTTGACAACGGCGTCGATCCGAATGCCGTCTACCGCAACGACCTAACCGCTTTGATGTGGGCGGCGGGCTACGGACAAACCGAGGCGGCGCGCGCGCTGATCGACGCCGGCGCACGTGTCGATCCGGTGGACAATCGCGGCAAAAGCGCCCTCGACATGGCGCGGGAGTTCAAGCACGCGCCGACGGTCGAGCTGCTGGAGCAGGCGGCGCGCACGCCGCAGAAGTGACGCAGCGGCGTTTTCGCTGCGGACCCGGTCAGCCACTTGGCTGCAGGTGCGTACGGGTCGTGGCGTTTGCTCGCCCGTCGAAGGACATCCTCGACAGAATGCCGTCGCGGCGCAACGCATGCTGCAGCGCGCCAGCGACGTGCAACAACACGAGGGCGAGCAACACGAAGCTCGTCACCAGGTGCAACTCGCTCATCGCATCCTTCAACGGGGCGTTCCTGACGCCCCACACCGGCAGCGTCACCCCGAACAGCTTGACCGGGTAGCCGCTCCAGACCGAGCCAAGATACCCGGCGGCCGGCTGCGCGATCAACGCCACGTACAGCGCCGCGTGCGTGCACTGCGCGAGTCGCGCCTGCCACGCCGACAGCCCGGGCAACGCGGGCGGCCGGTGCGCGATGCGCCACCCGAGTCGGAACAGCATCAGGCCCAGCAGGCACAGTCCGATCGACTTGTGGAAATTGAAGGCGTCGGCGCGCATCCCCGGCGGCGACTTCGGAATTTCCTGCATCAGCCAGCCCCACGCGAACTGGCCGATGAACAGCACCGCGATCAGCCAGTGGAGCGCGACGGCGGTGCGCGTGTAGCGCGTGCGATCACCCGGGAACGCATCGGTCGCCATCGCGCGATTTATCAAAGGCGCACGTCGACGCTCGCGCCGAGGAACCAGTTACGTCCCGGCGCAGGTTCGAAGAAACGCCCGTTCGTGTCGCCGACGATCACCGAGCCCGAATAGTTGCGGTCGAAGACGTTGTTGACGCGAATGAATTCACGCAACGTCGCAGCGCCGTCCACCTGCGAGAAGCCGACACGCGCGTTCATCACCGCATACGTTGGCGCGGCGTCCGCATTGCGGTCGTTGACGTAAAGTCGGTCGACATAGACAGCCTCCAGCGCCGTGTCCAGATTCGACCACTTGCCGGGCACCCACGCGATTTCCCCGTACGCCTGCTTGGACGGCACGCCCGGAAGTCGCGTGCCCGATGACACGACGACGGGCGGCGAGCCTGTCGTGAACGCGTCGGCGAACGCCGCGCGCAGGTACGTGAGCGCCACGTGCGTCTGCAGCCCATGGCGATAGCGGCCGTCCCAGCTCGCTTCGGCACCCCGCCGCGTCGTAGCGCCGGCGTTCTTGAACGTCGTGCGGCCGCCGGTCGCCGCGTCGACGACGATCTCGTTCTTCGTATCGACGTTGAACAGCGCGGCGTTCAGCCGATGCCGGTCGCCGATGCGGTATTTGACACCGACCTCGGTCGCGCGGCTCGTCGCCGGCTGCAGGCCGAAGTTAAAACCGGTGCCGCCGGTACGATAGGCGAGTTCGGCGAACGTCGGCGTCTCGAAACCTTCGCCGTGGCTCGCATAGAAATTCAGGTCTGGCGCCGCGTGAAGCACGACGCCAAAGACCGGACTGGTGTCATCGAAGCTCTGGTTGCCGCTGTCGTCCGGATTCTGCGCGGTGACGTAGTGGTCGACGGACCCGTAACGGACGCGGCTCGTGCGGA
>JBDTNI010000297.1:0-3500 GCA_039933815.1 Betaproteobacteria bacterium | reverse complement strand
AGGTAGTCGCGAAACCAGTTGGACAGCGAGATGTGCCACCGCCGCCAGAACTCACGAACGCTCGACGCCACGTACGGATAGTCGAAGTTCTCGAGAATGCGGAATCCCAGCATGCGCATCAGGCCGATCGCCATGTCGGAATAACCCGAGAAGTCGAAATAGATCTGCAGCGAGTAAGCCGCCAGGCCGATCCATGCAACGGCCGCGCCGAGCTCACCGCCGGGAACGGCGAAGATCTCGTCGGCGGTGTGGCCGAGCGTGTTGGCGATCAGGAGCTTCTTGCCGAGTCCGAGGATGAAGCGGCGCACGCCGTACGCGAATTCCGCGACACCCGGCGATGGCGCGCGGAGCTGGTCGGCGATGTCGCGGTAGCGGATGATCGGCCCGGCGATCAGCTGCGGAAACAGCAGGATGTAGAGTGCGAACTCGGCAGCGCCGCGCTGCGCTTCCGCGGTCCGCTTGAAGACGTCGACCAGGTAGGAAATCGCGTGGAACGTGAAGAACGAGATGCCGAGCGGCAACGGGATCGCCGCCACCGAAATCGGCGCGACGCTCAGAACCGGCGCCAAGGTGTTGAGGTTCGCCACCGCGAAGTTCGCGTACTTGAAGACTGCCAGCACGAGGAGGTTCGCCGCGACGCCGAGGGCCATCCAGCGCCGGCGCTTCCGGGACATCGAAGCGCCGGCGATGCGCAGGCCGAGCCACCAGTTGAGCGCGATCGACGCCAGGATCAGCGGCGCGTAGCGCGCCTCGCCCCACGCGTAGAACGCGAGGCTCGCGACCAGTAGCACTGGTTTGCGCAGACGCGATGGAGCGCTCCAGTACGCGACCAGCGTCAGCGGCAGGAACAGGAACAGGAAGATCGGCGAGGCGAATAGCATGCGGCGTCCGGCCTTCGCTGCCGGCGGTCAGCGAACGCCCGTCGCCGCGGAACCGTCCGGTCCGCGCGGTGCCCTGTCGGCCGCGCCGGCGGCGAGATACGCAAGCCGCTTCATCTCGCGCTGTCCGCGCGCCACGTTGTGCAGGATGAGCCCGCAGGCCAGCGAAAGGAACGACAGCAGCATCAGCCCCGTCGCGAGAATCGCCGTCGGAAACCTCGGCACGAGATGGGTGTCCATGTACTCGATGACGACACCGCCACCGAGCACGAGGCCCGCCGCGGCGAACGCCGCCGCGAACGTGCCGAAGAACGCCAGCGGCCGCTCGTCGCGGTAGAGACTGACCGTCATCCGCAGGATCCTGAAGCCATCGCCGAACGTCGACAGCTTGCTGTGCGAGCCGACGGGGCGCTCGAAATACGGCGTCGCGACCTCGGCGGTGGGCAGCCGTTGCGCGAGCGCGTGCACGGTGAGCTCCGTCTCGATCTCGAACCCGCGCGACGACGCCGGAAACGACTTGGCGAAGCGGCGCGACAGCACGCGGTACCCCGACAGCATGTCGCCGGGACGCGCACCGAACAGCGCGCCGAGCAGCGTGTTGAACGCGCGGTTGCCGAACCGGTGACCCCGCCGGTACGCAGCGCCGCCGCCCTGCTCGTCGCGAATGGCCGTCACCATGTCGAGGTCGTTGGCGACGAGGTCGTCGATCATCCGGGGCGCGCTTGCCGCGTCGTACGTCGCGTCGCCGTCGACGATCACATAGACGTCAGCATCGATCTCGCCCAGCATCCGGCGCACGACGCCGCCCTTGCCCGGCCGGGATTCGGTTCGCACGCACGCGCCCGCTGCCGCCGCGGCGGCGGCAGTTCCGTCATTCGACCCGTTGTCGTACACGTAGACGCGGCAGCCCGGCAGCGACGCCATGAAACCGGCGACGACGCGCGCCACCGTCGCCACTTCGTTGCGGCACGGGACGAGAACCGCGGTGCGCAAGCGCCGCGTCAACCGGTGCCGGTGACGCCGCGGCGGGCGCGCAGCAGCATCCAGCCGGACACCGCGTAGCCCGAGATGCCGTAGGCGATGAACGCCGCGAAGAGTACGAGCGGCGGCTGATACGAAAGCAGCGCGAGGAACAGCACGATCAGGAACACCGCGACGAACGGCACGCTCTTCCGGAGGTTGATGGCCTTGAAGCTGTAGTACTTGAGGTTGCTGACCATCGTCAGCCCCGCCACGATGGTGACGAACCACGCGATGACGCGGAAGCCCGCCGGCGCGTAGCCCAGGTCGTCGACGATCCAGACGAAGCCCGCGACAACGGCGGCCGCAGAGGGACTCGGCAACCCCTGGAACCAGCGCTTGTCGGCGACCTCCAGCAGCGTGTTGAAACGCGCGAGACGCAGCGCGGCCCCGGCAACGTAGACGAACGCGGCGATCCATCCCAGCTTGCCCATGTCGCGCAGCGCCCATTCGTAAATGACGAGCGCCGGCGCAACGCCGAAGCTCACCATGTCGGCGAGGCTGTCGTACTCGGCCCCGAACGCGCTCTGCGTGCGCGTCATCCGCGCAACGCGGCCATCGAGCCCGTCGAGCACCATCGCGACGAAGATCGCCGCCGCCGACTGGTCGAAGTTGTTGTTCATCGCCTGCACGATCGCGTAAAAGCCCGCGAACAGCGCCGCCGTCGTGAACAGGTTCGGCAACAGGTAGATCCCGCGCCGCCTGGCCTGGTTCTTGAGGACCCGGCGCTCGACCCGGTAGTCATTCATGCCGGAGTCAGCGCAGTTCCGCGACGATCGTTTCCGTCGCGTAGACCTTGTCGCCGACGCTCACGCGCAGCATCGCGTCGCTCGGCAGGTAGAGGTCGACTCGCGAGCCGAAGCGGATGAAGCCATAACGTTCGCCGCGCGCAAGCCGGTCGCCGCGCTTGACGTAGCAGAGGATTCGCCGCGCGATCAGGCCGGCGATCTGCACGCAGGTGACTTCGGCGCCACCCGCCGTGACGAGCTTGAGCGCATTGCGCTCGTTCTCCGACGATGCCTTGTCGAGCGACGCGTTGACGAACGTGCCCGCGTGATACCAGACCTCGGCGACGGTCGCGTCGACGGGGCTTCGATTGCTGTGGACGTTGAAGACGTTCATGAACACGCTGATCATCAACGCGTCACGGTCGAGGTACGGGTCACGCGCGTTGCCGATCCGCACGACGCGGCCGTCGGCGGCCGACAGCACGGCGTTCGGCTGCGACGGAGTGTCGCGCGGCGGATCGCGAAAGAACTGCAGCACGAAGACGAAGACGAGCCACGCGAGCGCGGCGACGATCCACCACGACGCCAGCGAAAAAGCGATGGCGAGCACGAGCGCGATCGCGATGAACGGCCACCCCTCGCGGGCGATCGCCGGGTGCGGATAACGCCGCTCCGGCATGCTAGCGCCCGTTCCCGCGGGAGCCGCACACGGGAACCCCGTGGCGTGGGGCGCGTATCGCTGCCGCCAGATCCCGCCGCATCGGACCGGCAGTGCGCGATGCGCGGACGCTCATCGCGTGATCCCCCACCGATGCGCCGCATGCGGCCAACGACATCCAGCCGCTCGCCGGCTGGCAGCCGTCATTTGGCGATT
>JBDTNI010000296.1:0-3513 GCA_039933815.1 Betaproteobacteria bacterium | reverse complement strand
GTCAACGCGCGAGGCGCTCCTTGGCCAGCTTGAACTGCTTGTTGAACGAGTCGAGCACCTTGTCGATGTGCTTTGGCTCCTCGGAGCCGGCGAAGTCGGCCTCCGAGATGCCGGTGTTCTCGCAATTGACGATGCTCCCGCTCTTGCCGCGCCAGCGCTTGTTCAGCACTTCGAGATTGATGCGGCAACGAACGACTTTCTCGGCCTTGTCCCAGCCATTGGCGGCTTCGGGATTGCTATTGAAGCCGAGCTTTTCGAACGCGGTCATCAGGTCCGACATGCGCTTGAGCGACCGGGCGTCGTAGTTGGGGTCGTTGCGCCAGAACTGCGATTCGACGAACACCTTGTTGCCCGCCGAATCGCGCATGTAAACGTAAGGATTGATCTTGCGGGCGGCCGCTTCAGGCGTGTCCGCCGGCTGCGCCAACGCCGCGCTCATGGCCAGCGCCAGTAATGCACCGGTGAAAACGGTCGTCTTCGACATCGATTCGCTCCTTGCGTGGGGGACGGGGTGCCCCTGTGAATACCAAGTATGCCCCGAGTTCAACGGTGGTTTCTCGACGCCCTTTCAGCGGCCCGTTGATCCTTAGTCCGACACGTCGCCATCGCGACGTCGGGATCGGACGGCCGGCGACCGCGATTCGACGGCGCCCTGGTCACCGCCGCGGCGTGGGCCCGAAGCGGCGCATCGCGGGTACCGGCCTCGCCGGCACGCCCTGGATGGTGGTCCCGGCGGACACGGATCTCGCCACGACGCTTCCCGCGCCCGACACGACGGCGGGTTCGAGCCGGACGTTGTCCACGACCGTCGTGCCGATGCCGAGCAGCGCGCGATCTCCGATTGCCGCGTGACCGGCGATGGACGCGCTCGCCGACAGCCACGCGCCGGCGCCGACCGTGACACCGTGCCCGACGTAGACGAGGCTGCCGATCTTGACGTCGTCGTCGAGCGTCGTGTGGGACAGCATGCCGCGGCAGATGGCCGCCTGCGCGCCGACGTCGACGCGGTGACCTATGCGCACGCCAGCGAGATGCGGGAAAGGCGATCGCTCGCCATTCTGGCGGTCGTGATACGCGAGACCGACCCAGCCGACAACGGCATTCGGGCCGATGACGCAGTCGCTGCCGATGACGCAGTCTTCGTAGACGACGGCTCCTGCCGCGACGCGGCTCCGCGCGCCGATTTCCACGCGCGCGCCGATGCACGCCGATGGCGCGATCGACGCGGTGGTGTCGACGCGCGCCGAAGCGTCGACACCCGGTGCCGGATCGCGAGGGCGCGCGGCGTCGGGCAAGAGCCACGAGACGAGGTCGATGAAGGCGGCGCGCACGTCGGCGACGGCGAGGAGCGTACGGTCGGGACCCGACCGCAGGCGCAGATCCGCAGGAACGAGCACGATGGCGCCCTGCAGCCGTTCGACGCGGGAGGCGGCATCGGCGGCATCGGCGGCGTCGCAGAACGCGAGGATCCCGGGTCGTACGGTGGTCAGTGACCCGATGGCGTCGACGACGCGCGCGGGGTCGCCGACAATGGACGCGGAAGCGATCGCACCCGCAATGTCATGCGCAGTCCTCGCGCGCGGCAGACTGCGGGCGAATGTCATGCGCCGGCCGCTCCGTCCGACCAAGCGGTTTCACGGGCGCGATCGTGCGCGGCACATTGCGCCCAGACTGCGTCGCCCGGTATCGCATGCGTCGGCATGTACCGCGCGAGTTCGACGCCGGCGCACTTGAACTGCCACAGCAGGTACGGGTGCTGGGATTCCAGCGTCGTGCGGTAGAACACCGAATGCACGCCCGATGTGCTCCACGGCCGGGACCGCAGTCGCGCGAGAACCTGCCGATCGCCCCCCGTGCCGCCCGCGAAGCGCGTCATCGCCCACTCGGGAAATACGTCGCTGCACGCGAGGGCGTCGAGGCAGAAGCAGTTCGTGTCGACAAACCCGCCCTGCGTCTCGGCGTAGACCCCCCGGTCCGGCCCCAGCGATTCCCACGTGTCGTCGCACAGCACGTCGCCCGACGCGGCGTCGACGAACGTCCGCAGGGCGAATCCCCACGTCTTGCCCATGGTCGCGGCGACCAGCGATTCCACGTGGCCCGGCGTGTACCAGTTGTCGTCGTCGAGATAGGTGACGAAGCGGCTGTTCGCGGCGAAGCTCAATATCGTCTTCAACGCGCCGCCGTAGTGGCTCGGGTAGACGCCGCCGTTGCGTTGGGACGTCGAATAGCCGAGGTCGAGGACGGTGAGCGCAACATGCGCCGGGCGTTCGGCACGCAAGCGCTCGACCGTGTCGCGATCGCCGGCCCAGCGGTCGATGCCGATCAGCACGTGGATTCTGCCGTCGAAGCGCTGCGCGAAGATCGACCGGACCGCCGTGCCGAGCGTCGGTCGCGCGACGGTCGCCACGACGACGCCGACGTCGAACGGGCGCTGGAGGTCGGCAGTCACGAAAGGCGAGGGAGGGCGTTTGCGGTGGACAGGCGCGGCATCCGAACGCCGCCGCCGCGATGCAGATCAATATACCGCAGCGTCGGCGAGTGCGGAAACCCGGCGGAGACCGCGGCAGCAGCGGCACGATTCGCTGTCCTTCCGACCTCTGCGCGAGACGGATGCGACCCCGAGTGGCGCCGTCGAGTCGGGCTGGAGAAACCATTGACTGCGCGGCCGTAATCGCCCTATAATCGCGGTCTTTCGCCTTTCGAACGCTGGCTTCCTGGCCTGCAGTCGACAGGCGGGCGTACCGGCCCGCGGACTCACCGGCGGGACGCGGCGCAACAGGTGGCCTAAGCCGGCGCCTCGCGATTCCATCCGCGTGGCAGGGTGCTTGGGCCACTTTGATTTGTGCACGATGAGCCCTGCATGACGTCGCCTCTTGCGCGCGTGCACACTCAGGAAAACCAGAGCGGAAACGAGATGCCAACCATCAATCAACTCGTGCGGAAGGGCCGCGAGCCCACCGTCTCGAAAAGCAAGGTCCCGGCGCTGCAGGAAAGCCCGCAGAAGCGCGGGGTCTGCACCCGGGTGTATACGACGACGCCGAAGAAGCCGAATTCCGCTCTGCGCAAGGTCGCGAAAGTGCGACTGACTAATGGCTTCGAGGTCATCAGCTATATCGGCGGCGAAGGCCACAACCTGCAGGAACACTCGGTCGTGCTGATTCGCGGCGGTCGCGTCAAGGACCTGCCCGGCGTCCGTTATCACATGGTGCGCGGCGCGCTCGACACCGCCGGCGTCAAGGACCGCAAGCAGTCGCGATCGAAATACGGCGCGAAGAAGCCCAAGTCCTGACTCATGAATTTGCAGCGTCGAATTGACGGGCCTCAGTTGGAAAATGAGCCGCAATTCGACGGTAGAACTATCGGCGAAAAGTAGGTTTGTACTTTTCGACGATTTACTTTATTTCGACTTTAGCGCCGGCTTCTTCCAGCTTCTTCTTGGCGGCTTCGGAATCAGCCTTTGAAACGGCTTCCTTCACAGCCTTGGGTGCGCCGTCGACCAGGTCCTTCGCTTCC
>JBDTNI010000295.1:0-3513 GCA_039933815.1 Betaproteobacteria bacterium | reverse complement strand
TATAACATCGGGCGCGCCGACCTCAGCCTGGCTGGCCGCGCCCGCCATTCAAACCGCGGGCGCTGCCGCGGGAATCTGGACGAGCACCGTCGCAATGGCGTCAGCGACGTATTCGATGTTCTTCGAGTTGAGGGCCGCCACGCAGATGCGCCCCGTGTCGACCGCGTAGACCGAGAATTCGTCTCGCAGCCGCATAACCTGTTCGCGCGTCAGCCCGGAGTACGAAAACATTCCGCGCTGGCGACGCACGAATTCGAAGTCGGCCTGCGGAACGCGCTCGGCAAGCTTCGTCACGAGTGCATCCCGCATGGCGCGGATCCTCTCGCGCATCCCGCCGAGTTCGATTTCCCAGATTTCGCGCAATTCCGGCTGCGTCAGCGTCAGCGCGGCGATCAGCGCGCCGTGGGTCGGCGGGTTCGAGTAGTTGGCGCGGACGACGCGCTTCACCTGTGACAGCACACGCGCTGCTTCGTCCTTGTCCGCCGTGACGATCGTGCACGCACCGACGCGCTCGCCGTACAGCGAGAATGATTTCGAGAATGAACTCGATACGAACAACGGCCCCGGCGTCGCGGCGAACTTCCGCGGGACGGCGCCATCGGCATCGATTCCGTCGCCGAAGCCTTGGTACGCGAGGTCGAGAAACGGCACTAGGTTTCGCGCGCGGACGACGGTGAGTATCTCGTCCCACTGCTCCGGCGTCGGATCGACGCCGGTCGGGTTGTGGCAGCAAGCATGCAGCACGATGATCGTTCCCGCCGGCATGGCCTCGAGCGCGGCGCGCATCGCATCGAAATTGAGGCCGTGCGCCGCTGCATCGTAGTACGGGTACGTGCCAACCTTGAAGCCGGCGGCTTCGAAGAGCGCGCGATGATTCTCCCAGCTGGGGTCGCTGATCGCGACCTGCGCGTTAGGCGCGATGCGCCGCAGAAAATCGGCGCCGATGCGCAATCCACCGGTACCCCCCAGCGCCTGCACGGTGATCGCGCGTCCGAGCGCGATGATCTCGCTGTCCCCGCCGAGCAGCAGCGCTTGCACTGCCTTGTCGTACGCCGGCAGGCCGTCGATCGGCAGATAGACGCGGGGGCGCGCGCTGTCCGTCAGTTCGCGCTCGGCGCGTTTCACACAGTCGAGGAGCGGCACCTTGCCGTTGTCGTCGACGTACACGCCGACACCGAGGTTCACCTTGCGCGGATTGGGGTCGGCGTTGAAAGTTTCGGACACGCCGAGGATCGGATCGCGCGGCGCGAGCTCGACGGCGCCGAACAGGCTTGCGGAGGGTGCATTCATCTGGCATCCGATAGCGGCTGCAAGGTTCCATTGTACAGCCCGGGAAAATGGGTGGCGACGCGTTGCGGATGCGCGTGAAGGACTTCGCACGCTGCGTCATACTCGACCCTTTGTCGACCCGCTACCGATGGCCCGCGCCGACACCCGACTGGAGCCCGCACCCAATATCCCGGCGATGACGGCGCTGAGGACGGTCGCGCGCGTCGGCCGTTACCTGCGGCCCTATCGCCGGCACGTTGTCTTCGCGGCGATTGGCCTCGTCATCGCTGCGTCGGCGGTGCTCGCGATCGGCCAGGGCCTTAAATTCGTCGTCGACCGCGGATTTGCGGCGTCCGACGCCGGCGAACTCGACCGCATGCTCGCGTTGCTGCTCGTCGTCATTGTGGTGATGGCGGGCGCGACCTACATGCGCTTCTACCACGTGTCCTGGCTCGGCGAACGCGTGACCGCCGACCTGCGACGCGATGTGTTCAACCACCTGCTCGACCTTCCGCCGACGTTTTTCGAGACGACCCGTACCGGCGAGGTGATCTCGCGACTGATCAACGACACGACGATGCTCGAGACGGTGGTCGGTTCGAGTGCTTCGGTAGCTATCCGCAACACGTTGCTGATGACCGGCGGGCTCGTCATGCTGACGCTGACGAGTCCGAAATTGACATTGCTCGTCATCGCGGGCGTACCGCTGGTCGTCGCGCCGATCGTGCTGTTCGGTCGTCGCGTGCGCAAGCTCGCGCGCGCGACGCAGGACCGCGTCGGCGACGTCGGCGCGTTCCTCGACGAATCGCTGCATGAGATCCGCACCGTTCAAGCCTACGGCCACGAAGCAATCGACCGGGCCGATTTCGCCACGCGCGTGGAGGCGGCCTTCGCGACCGCGGTGGGGCGCGTGCGCCAGCGCGCGCTTCTCGTATCGGCGGTGATCGTGCTGGTATTCGGTGCGGTCGGCGTCATCCTGTGGATTGGCGGCCACGACGTCGTCGCAGGACGACTGAGCGCGGGACAGCTTTCCGCATTCGTTTTCTACGCGGTATTGCTCGCTGGCGCCGTCGGTTCGATCAGCGAGGTCATCGGCGACCTGCAACGCGCGGCGGGCGCGACCGAGCGGCTCTTCGAGCTGCTTTCGGTGGAGTCTGCCATTCGCGCGCCGGAACGTCCGGTTGCGATGCCTTCACCCGGCCGCGGCACGATTGCGTTCGACGCCGTGACGTTCAGTTACCCCGCGCGCCCGGACGCGCTTGCGCTCGACCGTCTTTCGCTCGAGGTGCACGCAAGCGAGAAGGTTGCGCTAGTCGGACCCTCCGGCGCCGGCAAGACGACGGTGTTCCAGCTGCTGTCGAGGTTCTACGATCCACAGTCGGGCAGCGTGCGCATCGACGGCGTCGACGTTCGTAATGCCGATCCGCGCGACGTGCGCCGGCAGCTCGCGCTGGTGCCGCAGGATCCGGTGATCTTCGCGTCGTCGGTGCTCGACAACGTTCGCTACGGACGGCCGGAGGCCGCCGAAGCCGACGTGCGCGCCGCTTGCGACGCTGCCTACGCGACGGAATTCATCGAGAGACTGCCGGGCGGGTTCGACGGTGTTCTCGGCGAGCGCGGAGTACGGTTGTCGGGGGGCCAGCGGCAACGGATCGCGATTGCGCGGGCGATCCTCGCCGATCGACCGATCTTGCTGCTGGACGAAGCCACCAGTGCGCTCGACGCGGAGAGCGAACGGATCGTGCAGCGGGCGCTCGAGCGGCTGATGGCCGGCCGCACGGTGCTGATGATCGCGCATCGCCTGGCGACGGTACGGCACGCCGACCGCATCGCCGTCATGGAGCACGGCAGGATCATTGCCCTCGGCACCCACGATGCACTCGTGCGTGATAACCCGCTCTACGCGCGGCTCGCTGCACTTCAGTTCGCCGTCGGCGACGGAGCGGCCGTAGCCGACGCGCCGCTGGCCTGACGTCGCAGCGTTGGTCGCAGGTCGATACGCCGCGTCCGCAGAACGCCCCCGCGGCGACAATGTCCAAAGGCCGCTGGTAACGACCCGTGACGACCCGCCTAACCGACGCCACGCCTGACACTCGCGTACCAGAGCCGCCGACGCCAATCTTCGTTGCGTCGTGGGACGGCGCCGTGGGTCTGCCCGTGCAGCGGCGCACCCGCTACGCCGTCGTCGCGATCCCTGTCATCTGGCTCGCCTTCATGCTGTCGCTGGCGGTTCACGTGGGCACG
>JBDTNI010000294.1:0-3515 GCA_039933815.1 Betaproteobacteria bacterium | reverse complement strand
ATTGCCGCCGAACCGTACGTCCCGGCGAGCGCGACGAGCGCGCAACCCAACAGCTTCCGCATTTGCAGCATGTCGATCCCCCAGGGTCTGGACGTGGTCGTCCATTGGATTGAAACCGGCGCGCATCGGCACCCGGCGGCGCGCGGCGGCGAAACTGTAGCACCTGCTGCGGCGGGACGCACCCGCCGGGGCCGAGCGCCACGGCTTGGGGCGGCGGCGATCGCCGGCTCCGCTGGCGTATCATCGGCGGCGATTGCGGTTCCTCTTTCGAAGATGGCCCTCCCCCTCGATGTCGTGATCCTCGCGGCCGGTCACGGCAAGCGAATGCGGTCGGCGTTGCCCAAAGTTCTCCACCTGCTCGCGGGGCGCCCGCTGGCGGCGTACGTGCTGGCGACCGTTCGCGCGCTGGCGCCGCGCGCCATCGCGGTGGTTACCGGTCACGCCGCCGAGCGGGTCGAACGCGAGCTCGGCGCGCTCGACCTCATTTTCGTGCGGCAGGAGCCGCCGCGCGGGACCGGTGACGCCGCGCGTATCGCGCTTTCCGTCCTGCCCCCCGACGGCATCACGCTCGTCGGCTTCGGCGACGTGCCGCTGGTATCGATCGACGCGCTGCGAAGCATTGCAGCGATCGCGCAGAGCGGTCGTGTCGGCGTGCTGTCGGCGCGCGTTCAGAACCCGGTCGGACTCGGCCGCGTCATCCGCAGCGCCGACGGCCACGTGACTGCGATCGTCGAGGAGCGGGATGCGACGCCCGAGCAACGGGCCATCGACGAAATCAACACCGGATTCATCGCCGCCCCGACGCACCGGCTGAAACCGTGGCTCGAGCGGCTGACCCCGCAGAACGCGCAGGGCGAGTTCTACCTGACGGACATCGTGGCGATGGCGGTCGCCGAGGGCGTCGGCGTAGGTGCGCACAGGGTTACCGACGAGGCATCGATCCTCGGTATCAATGACCGAACGCAGCTCGCGGCGCTCGAGCGGACCGTCCAGGTCCGCAAGGCGACGGCGCTGATGATCGCCGGCACGTCGATCCTCGATCCGGCGCGCATCGACATCCGGGGCGAACTCGCCTGCGGGCGCGATGTGACGATCGACGTCGGCTGCGTGTTCGAGGGCGCCGTACGGCTCGAGGACGGCGCGAGCGTCGGCCCGTATTGCGTGCTGCGCGACGTCACCGTGGGGCCCGGCACCCGCGTGGAGGCGTTCTCGCACGTCGATTCCGCGATCATCGGGCGCAACTGCCGCATCGGTCCCTACGCGCGGCTGCGGCCCGGCACAAAGCTTGCTGAAGACGTGCATATCGGGAACTTCGTCGAAGTGAAAGCGAGCACGCTGGGGGTGGGATCCAAGGCCAATCACCTGGCCTACGTCGGCGATTCCGTGCTGGGCAGCCGCGTCAATTTCGGCGCGGGGTCGATCACGGCGAACTATGACGGGGCGAACAAGCATCAATCGCTGATCGGCGACGATGTGCACGTCGGTTCAAATTGCGTACTGATCGCGCCCATCACGATCGGCGACGGCGCGACGATCGGCGGCGGCAGCACAGTGGTGCAGGAAGCGCCGGCGGGGCAGCTCACCGTTGCCCGTCCGCGCCAGGTATCGATTGCCCGGTGGCAGCGGCCGCGCAAGAAGGCGCGTCCTGAATAGCGTGGGGAGTGGCGAAACATGTGCGGCATCGTAGGTGCAACGTCGGATCGCAACGTCGTTCCGATCCTGATCGAAGGCATTCGCCGCCTCGAATATCGCGGTTACGACTCGACCGGCCTCGCAGTGGTCAACGGCGGCGCCAGCCCGATCCTCGAGCGGATCGTGTCGACGGCGCGCGTCGCCGATCTCGCGGCGCAGGCCGACGCGCTGCAGCTGAACGCGTATACGGGTATCTCGCACACGCGCTGGGCGACGCACGGTGCGCCCACGTCGCAGAACGCCCATCCGCACATGTCGGGGGGGGAGGTCGCCGTCGTCCACAACGGCATCATCGAGAATTACGAGGAACTCCGCGACAGCCTGAAGGCGCGCGGCTACGCGTTCCACACCCAGACCGACACCGAAGTCATCGCGCACCTGATCCACGCGCATTGGCATGCCGCCGACTGCGGCGATCTGCTCGTCGCCGTGCAGCGCGCGATCGCCGAGTTTCGCGGCGCCTACGCCATCGCCGTCATCTCGACGCGCGAACGCGGCCGCGTGATCGGCGCGCGGCAGGGCAGTCCGCTCGTCGTGGGCATCGGCGATCACGATCACTTCCTCGCGTCCGATGCATCGGCCCTGATGCCCGTCACGCGCCGCGTCGCGTATCTCGAGGAAGGTGACGTCGCCGACGTCCGCCGCGAGTCGTACGCGATCTTCGACGCCCAGGGCCATCGCGTCGAGCGCACCATCATCGAGGTGCAGGGCAACAGCGACGCCGTCGAGCTCGGCCCCTACCAGCATTACATGCAGAAGGAGATCTTCGAGCAGCCGCGCGCCGTGGCCGATACGCTCGAGGACATCACGCGCATCTCGCCGTCGCTGTTCGGGCCGAAGGCCGCCGCCGTGCTCGGCGACGTGGATTCGGTGCTGATCCTCGCGTGTGGCACCAGCTATTACTCGAGCCTCGTCGCAAAACAGTGGATCGAGACGCTCGCGCACATGCGCTGCACCGTCGAGATCGCCAGCGAATACCGGTACCGCGACAGCGTGCCCCATCCGAAGGCGCTCGTCGTCGTCGTGTCGCAGTCCGGCGAGACCGCCGACACGCTGGCGGCGCTGAAGCATGCGAAGTCGCTCGGCCACGAGCACACGATGGCGATCTGCAACGTCGCGACCAGCTCGATGGTGCGGCAGGCCGAGCTCACGTTCCTCACGCGTGCCGGCACCGAGGTCGGCGTCGCGTCCACCAAGGCGTTCACGACGCAGCTCACCGCGCAGTTCCTGCTGGCGCTGACCCTCGCGAAACTGCGCGACCGCCTGCCGCCTGAAAAGGAGGCGCAGTCCCTCGATGCGCTGCGTCACATTCCGGCGGCCATCAAGGGCGCGCTTGCGCTGGAGCCGCACCTGATCGGCTGGGCGCAGGCGTTCGCGAAGAAGCAGCACGCGCTGTTCCTCGGCCGCGGGCTGCATTACCCGATCGCGCTGGAAGGCGCGCTGAAGTTGAAGGAAATTTCCTACATCCACGCCGAGGCGTATCCGGCGGGCGAGCTGAAGCACGGGCCGCTTGCACTTGTCGACGCGGACATGCCCGTCGTCGCCATCGCCCCGAATGACGCGCTGCTCGAGAAGCTGAAATCCAATTTGCAGGAAGTGCGCGCGCGCGGCGGCGAACTGTACGTCGTAGCCGACCTCGACTCGCACCTGACACCGGCAGACGGCATCCACGTGATCCGCATCTCGGAACATCGTGGACTTCTGTCACCGATCGTTCACGTCATCCCGTTGCAGCTGCTCGCGTATCACACGGCCGTGCTGCGCGGCACCGACGTCGACAAGCCCAGGAATCTCGCAAAAAGCGTGACGGTGGAGTAGCGCAG
>JBDTNI010000293.1:0-3520 GCA_039933815.1 Betaproteobacteria bacterium | reverse complement strand
CGTCGCGCGACGCCTGTCCTCGAATCGCGCGATGCGGTACTTCGAGGTAATGCATCTTGCGCGCTTCTTCGGGGAAGCGCCGCCCGACGTTCTCGGTGTTGCGGACCATTTCGCGCAACCTGACGAGCGCTTCGGGCGGAAGCCCCACCGCCGTGTCGGTCACCCCCGCCGGCTCCTCCGTCGGTTGGGCAGCGGGCGCATTATCGCGCGCCGCCCCCTTGGCGACGCTGACGCGCGCAGACGGCAGCCGCTCGATGTGGGCGTCGTCGCATACCGGACACGTGACGAGGGCCTCCGATTGCTGTCGGGCGAACTCTTCGCCCGACGCAAACCAGCCCTCGAAACGGTGCCCGTGCAGGCACGTCAGCTCGAAAATGATCATGTCAATTCAACGGTGCAAACGGGGGGCGGTTGACCGGGGCGGTTGACCCCGGAACCGTCATCCGAGTATACGCGCCGGCCCGACGGCCCTAGCCGGGTCCCGCGCCTGCCCCGGTACGCGCGATACCCCCGGATCGACGTGGGGCTGCGTCGCTGCGGTCGATCCGCCACATCTGGTAGTTCACGGCGGCGACGCATCCGGCCACGATGGCCAGCAGCGTGATGATCGAGCCGACGGCGAGCGTGGAGATGCCGGTCAGGCCCTGGCCGATCGTGCACCCGAGCGCGGTCACCCCGCCAAACCCCATCAGCACCGCCCCGACGACGTGATTGCCGACGTCCTCGACCGACGCGAAGCCCTCCCAGCGGAAGGTTCGCGTAACGAGGGCTGTCACACCCGACCCCGCGAGCATGCCGAGCACGCCGGCGATCCCGAACGTCAACAGCCGTGACTGGTCGGTCCAGAGCAACAGCAGTTCAAGGAGATACGCCGTGGGCGCGACGAAGCTGAACGACTCCATCCGCCCGGAATTCGTGGCGACGAACCGTTCCTCGAGCGTCTGCGGGTCCTCGGCGATGTAGCCGAGATGGCCGGATACGTACCAGCCGCCGACGATCACCGCCCCGATGATGACGCCGCCGACGATCATCTCGGGCGTGGTGCGAAAGTCGCGGTTTGCGAACACGAACAGCGCCAGCGCCCCGGCGACGACGAGCGGTAGCCAGGTCTTCGCGGCGGCCGGGAGCCCGGCCGCAACGGCCAGCGTCGGCACGTCGGACGTCGGCGCAGCGAACGTCCAGCGGAATGTGTCGAGCCCGTTGGCGCGCCACGGCGCGAACACCCCCTTCAGCGTCATGTAGGCGGCGGCGGCCAGGAAGAACAGGACGATCAGCGACTTGAGGTTTCCCGCGCCGGCCCGGATCAGCGTCTTGCTGCCGCAACCCGACGCGAGCGTCATGCCAAAGCCGAACATCAGCCCGCCGACGATATGCGACAGCCAGGGCACGCGGGCACCGGTATAGATGGTTTTCGACGTGTCGATCATCCCGGTGGCCTGCAACACGGCGGTACCGGCGAGCGCCACGACGATGGCGAGCAGCCACATCCGCATCCGCCGCCAATCGCCAAAATTCACGATGTCGGTTATCGACCCCATCGTGCAGAAGTTCACGCGGTAGGCGACCGCCCCGAACGCGAACGCCAGCGCGAAGGCCAGGCCGGTGACGAGGGCGGGGTCGGGCGGCGGTGGCGTCGGCATTCGAAATTGTCGCATGGGGCCGCAGCCCGCTGGTGTCGCGGACGTGCCGTCACAAGCCGCAGACCGCACACCGGTCGGTCGAGCGCTCCCGCTCCGCCAATGCCGACCGTCTCCGCTCCTGACAGTTAACCCCGTTTGGAGACCTGCGCCGTTTACCGATGGGCACCGGCCGTCTTGCGCCGGAACTCCGAAAGTCACTCCGATGAAGACAATCGTCCCTACGAAGACAAGCATCCCTACCAAGAGCCGCCTTCACACGAGCCGCCGCCGCAGCGCGGCTCTGCTGGCCGTCGTTTCGCTCGTGCTCGGCGTCCGCGCTTTCGCCCATGAAAGTGCGCCCGTCACCGTCGACATCTACGATCGCACGCAGGGCGAAACGCTCGCGACCTACACGCAGGACGGGCAACGGTACGTCGTCGGCGTGCCGGGACACGAATACGCGATCCGCATCCGCAACCACGCTCCGACCCGGATTGTGGCCATCACCAGCGTCGACGGCGTCAACGTAGTCACAGGCGACACCGCGTCGCCGACGCAATCGGGCTATGTCATCGACGCGGGTGGCAGCGTGGAGATCGGCGGCTGGCGCCGAAGCCTCGAACGCACGGCGGCGTTCTATTTCACCGATCTCGGCGACAGTTACGCGGCGCGCACCGACCGGCCCGACAACGTCGGCGTCATCGGTGTCGCGGTCTTCCACGAGCGGCGTCCCCTCGCCGCGTACGCCCCCGCCGACCGCGCCGGGCGCCCCGCGCGCGCTGACGCGCCGGAGTCCCGTCGCGAAGCCAGGGACGCGACGCCCGACGCGGCCGTCGCCAGTGAATCGGGTCGAGGACCGGACGCCGTCGGGCGGCAACTCTCGTCGGCAAAGATCGGCACCGGCTTCGGCCGCGACGAAACGTCGCTGGCGCAGCAGGTCACGTTCAACCGCGCCACGGCGTCGCCGGCGGAATCGATCACGATCCGGTACGACCGGCGCGAGAACCTGATCGCGATGGGGGTGCTGCCGAACCCGCGTTACGCACAGCGAACGCCCGATCCGTTCCCGCTGACGCACTTCGTCCCCGCGCCGCGCTGAAGGCCGGTGATGCCCGCGTCGCCGGGGTGTCCGCGGATTCGCATGGCGACGCCCGCGCGCGGCCCGCATACTGCGAGCGAGATGGCTGCGCACGACTTCGGCGACGACAGCGACGAGGCACTGATGCTGGGCTACGCCAACGGTTCGGTTGCAGCCTTCGACGCGTTGTACGCGCGTCACCGGGGCGGCGTCTACCGCTACGTGCTGCGCAACTGCGGGAACGCAGGTACCGCCGACGAGCTGTTCCAGGATGTCTGGACGAACCTGATCCGCACGCGCGCAACTTACACGCCCACGTCGCGCTTCTCGGCGTGGCTCTACACGCTTGCCCACCACCGGCTCGTGGACCACTGGCGGGCGACGGGTCAGCTCGACACCGTCCCGATCGACGGCGACGGTGCGGCGAACGACGCGGCGCATGCGGTGGCGGACGCGCGGGCCGGCGAACCCGATGCACGGGCTGAAAACCGCGAGGCGGCGGTGCGACTGCGCGCCGCGCTGGCGACGCTGCCGCCGCTGCAGCGCGACGCATTCCTGTTGCAGCAGGAAAGCGGCTTGTCGTTGCTGCAGATCGCGACGCTGACCGGCGTCGGCGTCGAAACCGTCAAGAGCCGGCTGCGCTATGCGGTCGCGAAGCTGCGCTTCGAGCTGCGCTCGCTTCATGAAATGGCGCCGCGATGAACGACGACCGCGAATCCCGCGATCCCGCGCTCGACGCGCTGCTACGCGAGCATTCGCGCGAGACGCCGCCAGCGGCCGTCGACGCGTCCGTGCGCGCCGAAGCGCGTGGCGCACTCGGCGG
>JBDTNI010000292.1:0-3522 GCA_039933815.1 Betaproteobacteria bacterium | reverse complement strand
CATGATCGACATCGAACGGCTTCGGCAGATACTCGAACGCGCCGCCCTGGAAGGCGGCGACGGCGCTGTCGAGATCCGAGTAGGCCGTCATGATGATGATCGGTATCTGCGGATAGCGCTTCTTGAGTTCAGCCAGCAGCTGCAGACCCGACTCGCCAGGCATGCGGATGTCGGACACGAGCACCTGCGGCTCGTTCAGCGTCAGTGCCTGCAGCACCTCGTATGCGGACGAGAACGTCTGGTGGGGGATGCCCTCACGCGCCAGCGCTTTCTCCAGCACCCAGCGAATCGAGCGATCGTCGTCGACGACCCAGACGACGTCGCGCGCGGCGCCGACCGCGGGCGCGGCGGACGCGGCCGTGCTCATCCGCGCACCCCGTTGCCGGGCTGGCGGTCGAGCGACGTCGGCAGGAGGATCGTGAACACCGTGCGGCCACCCGCGCAGCGGCAGTCGATCGTGCCGCCATGCTGCGTGATGAATGTCTGCGCGATCGTCAATCCGAGGCCGCTTCCGCCCTCGCGGCCGGAGACCAGCGGAAAAAAGATGCGATCGCGAATGTTTTCGGGGACGCCCGGGCCGTTGTCCTCGACGGCGATCGCGAGTGCGAGGCGGTGATGTCGCTTGGCGAGCGTGACGCCGCGCGCAACGCGCGTGACGAGCCGGATTTCAGGGTCGGCGACCGGACTGCCCCACAGCGCCTGGGCAGCGTTCTTCACGACGTTGAGCGCCGCCTGCATCAGCTGCTCGTGATCGGCCTCGGGCTCCGGAAGACTGGTATCGAAGTCGCACACGATCGGAATCGCCGGAAATTCCGCCTGGACGACCCCTTTGACACGTACCAGCACCTCGTGAATGTTGACGCGCTGGTACGACGGTGCGCGGTGCGGCGCAAGCAGCCGGTTGACGAGCGCACGCAAACGGTCGGCTTCGCCGATGATCACCTGCGTGTACTCGACGAGCTGCGGTCGGTCGAGTTCGCGCTCCAGCAGCTGCGCCGCGCCGCGAATGCCGCCGAGCGGATTCTTGATCTCGTGCGCGAGGCTGCGGATCAGTTCGCGGTTGGCCTGCTGCTGCTCCTGAAGCCGCTCCTCGCGAGCGATCTTCAGCTGCTGGTCGATGTGCCGGAATTCGAGCAGCAGCACCGCGCCGTCGCTGTCGATCGATGACACCGTGCACGTCAAGTGCAGACGCGGCTTGCCGATGACGCCGAGCTCGAGTTCCTGCTCGGTGTATGACGCGCCGGTGATCGTCGCGCGCTCGATCGCACGCTCGAGCGCGACGGCGGGACCGAACACTTCGACGAGCGGCTGCTGCAGGAGCTTCTGGCGCGACAGCTCGAACAGGTTCTCCGCCGCGGGATTCGCGTAGACGACGCGTCTGCGCGCATCGAGGGTGAGCACCGCCGTGGCCAGCAGGTCGAGCTCGCTCGTCGCCGTGTCGATGACCGGCGACGCGAACAGGCGCAGCTTCATTGGCGCCAGCACGCAGGCACCCTCGGCCGGGCGGTCGTTCGCCTAGCGCAGTCCGGCGATTTCCTTGCGCAGCGCCTCGACGTTGCGCTCGTGCGACTGCACGGCCTGCCGCAGCCGCGCGATTCGCTGGCGATACTTCTCGGCGTCGCCCTGCTCGTCGTGCAGCGGTGTCGGCGCACCGGTGCCGTAAGCCGTTCGCGCGTCGCCGAGCAGCCGCTCTTCGCTGGCGAGCTCGTCGTTGAGAACCTTGCGACGCAACTCGTCGCGACTGCGCTGTGTATCGGCCTCGATACGGGGGAAACCGGGGGGTGTAGCGGTCTTGCTGCTCGTGCCGGCGGACGCTCCGCGCGGCCGCGGGGCGTCGTCGGCGATGTCACAGGAGAGCTTGCGCATGCCCTTGCCCTGCGCAACGTTCGAGTAGACGGTGTTGCCGTCGGCGTCGACGTACCTGCAGATCGTCGCTGCCGCGCCGGACGCGACGAGCATGCCGCCCGCAAGCCCGGCGAGCGGGACGAGGCGAAAGCAGAGTGCAACAAGCGGCAAATCACGTCGTGTCATCCACCGGAGTGTAACGAACGCGCACGTGAATCAAAAGGGCGAGCCTGCCCGCCGCCCCGCCCTTCGATCGTGCGCTGCGTCGCGACAGGCCGGCTGTCAGAGGCTGAAGTACATGTCGAATTCGACCGGATGCGTCGTCATCCGGAACCGCGTCACCTCTTCCATCTTGAGCGTGATGTACGCGTCGATCATGTCGTCGGTGAACACCCCGCCGCGCGTCAGGAACTCGCGATCGGACGACAGGTTGTCGAGTGCCTCGTCGAGCGACGCGCACGGGTGCGGCACCTTGGCGGCCTCTTCCGGCTCGAGGTCGTACAGGTTCTTGTCCATCGGATCGCCGGGGTGGATCTTGTTCTGCACGCCATCGAGGCCGGCCATCAGCATCGCCGAGAACCCGAGGTAGGGGTTGCACGTCGGATCGGGGAAGCGAACTTCGATCCGCCGGCCCTTGGGATTCGACACGTAAGGAATTCGGATCGATGCGGAGCGGTTGCGCGCCGAGTACGCGAGATTGATCGGAGCCTCGAAGCCGGGTACCAGCCGCTTGTACGAATTGGTGCCGGGGTTGGTGATGGCGTTCAGCGATTTCGCGTGCTTGATGATGCCGCCGATGTAGTACAGCGCGAATTCCGACAGGCCCGCGTAACCGTCGCCGGCGAACAGGTTCTTGCCTTCCTTCCAGATCGACTGGTGCACGTGCATTCCGGAACCGTTGTCGCCGACGATCGGCTTGGGCATGAACGTCGCGGTCTTGCCGTAGGCGTGCGCGGTGTTGTGCACGCAGTACTTGAGTATCTGAATCCAGTCGGCGCGCTGGACGAGCGGAGCGAACTTCGTGCCGATCTCGCACTGCCCGGCATTTGCGACCTCGTGGTGATGCACTTCGACCTCGACACCCATCTGCTCGAGCGCGAGGCAGATCGCCGACCGGATGTCCTGCAGCGAATCGACCGGCGGGACCGGGAAGTAACCGCCCTTGACGCCCGGACGGTGCCCCATGTTGCCGCCTTCGAACTTCTCGGCCGACGACCATGACGCCTCGGACGAAAAGATCTTGCAATAGCTTCCCGACATGTCGACGGACCACTCGACCGCGTCGAAGATGAAGAACTCGGGCTCGGGACCGAAGTAGGACACGTCGCCAAGACCGGTGGACTTGAGATAGGCCTCGGCGCGCTTCGCGAGCGAGCGCGGGTCGCGCTCATAGCCCTTGCCGTCGGTGGGCTCGACGACGTCACACGTGATGAGCAGCGTCGGCTCGTCCATGAACGGATCGAGGTTCGCCGTCGTCGGATCCGGCATCAGCAGCATGTCCGAGGCCTGGATCCCCTTCCAGCCCGCGATCGAAGAGCCGTCGAACGCGTGCCCGGATTCGAACTTGTCGTTGTCGAACACCTTGGCTGGAACGGTGACGTGCTGCTCCTTGCCGCGCGTATCGGTGAAGCGCAGGTCGACGAACTTGACTTCCTTTTCCTTGATCAGCTTCAGGAC
>JBDTNI010000291.1:0-3539 GCA_039933815.1 Betaproteobacteria bacterium | reverse complement strand
GCCGAGACGGTGGGCGGGGCGACGTCGGGCGCGCTGCCGCCCGTTCCCGGGTATTTCCGGGGTGTTCGCGACGTTTGCGACCGGCACGGCGTCCTGATGATCGCCGACGAGGTGATGTGCGGAATGGGCCGCACCGGCACGCGCTACGCAATCGAGCAGGAGGGTGTGCTTCCGGACCTGATTGCGATCGCGAAAGGACTGGGCGGCGGTTATCAGCCCGTGGGCGCGGTGCTGGCCCATTCGCGCATCGTCGACGCGCTCGGCGCCGGCAGCGGCATGTTCCAGCACGGCCACACGTACATCGGACATCCGGTCGCGTGTGCCGCTGCGCTGGCCGTGCAGCGCGTGATCGAACGCGATCGGCTTCTCGACGCCGTCCGCTCGCTGGGCGACCGGCTGCGCCGCGGATTGCACGCGATGTTCGACGCGCACCCGCACGTCGGCGACATTCGCGGACGTGGATTGTTCATGGCACTCGAAATCGTCGCGGACCGCGAGACCAAGCAACCCTTCGACCCGGCGCTTCGCATGCACGCGCGCATCAAGGCTGCCGCGATGGCGCGCGGCCTGATGGTATATCCGATGGGTGGCACGATCGATGGTCAGTCGGGAGACCATGTGCTGCTGGCGCCGCCCTTCATCGCGTCGCCTCCGGACATCGATGCCATCGTCGACCGGCTCGCGGCCAGCGTCGACGCGGTCACGCGCGGGCATCGCGTCACCGAAAGCGCGCCGACGTGAGCGCCGACCGCCGTCCCGTCGCGCTTGCGGTGGCGCCCAACGGCGCGCGCAGGTCCCGTGCTGATCATCCGGCGCTGCCGCTGTCGCCGGTCGAACTCGCCGAGTGCGCCGAAGCGTGCCTGGCGGCTGGCGCATCCATGCTGCATCTGCACGTGCGCGACGCCGCCGGACGGCACAGTCTCGACCCCGACCGGTACCGCGCCGCGCTCGATGCGATCCGCGACCGCGTCGGCAATGCGCTGTTGCTGCAGGTCACGACCGAATCCGCCGGCCTCTTCGGTCCCGCCGAGCAGATCGCCGCCGCCCGCGCGCTGGCGCCCGAGGCGCTGTCGCTGTCGATCCGGGAGCTGTGGCGCGATCCTGCCGTCCGTGACGATGCCGCGGCGTTTCTGCAGGACCTCGGTGCGCGCGACGCGCTCGTGCAGTACATTGTCTATGATGCGGCGGACCTCGCGTTGTGCGCTCGCCTGCACGCCGACGGCACGCTGCCGCAGCGAATGCCGCACGTGCTGCTGGTGCTGGGCGCTTACGCGGAACAGCGCTCCGGTGAGCCGAGCGAACTGGTGCCGCTCGTCGCCGCAGTCCCGACGGACTGGCGCTGGTCGGTCTGCGCCTTCGGTGGGGCCGAGCTGCAATGCGTCGCAGCCGCCGCGTTGCTCGGCGGTCATGTCCGGGTGGGCTTCGAGAACAATCTCGCGTTGCCGTCGGGGCAGCGCGCGACCGATAACGCCGACGCGGTGCGTACCTGCCGCGACGCGCTGACGATGCTGGGCCTTCGCGCGGCCAGTTGCATCGAAACGCGCCGGTTGTTTCGCGATGTCAGCGAGGCGCCGGCAACCTGCAATCCATCAGGAGATTCGCCATGACACGCAATCCAACACTCGTTCGCACCGTCTTCCCGCGAACGCGCGTCGCCGCCATCGTACTGGCTTTCGCACTGTGCTCGCCGCTGGCCGACGCCGCTGACCAGAAATTCGTCACGATCGGCACCGGCGGCATCACCGGCGTCTATTACGCGGTCGGCGGCGCGATCTGCAGGCTCGTCAACAAGGATCGCGCAAAGACCGGACTTCGCTGCTCGGTCGAGTCGACCGGCGGATCCGTCTACAACGTCAACGCGATCAAGAGCGGGGAACTCGACTTCGGGATGTCGCAATCGGACGTCCAGTATCAGGCCTACAACGGCGCCGGCTCTTTCAAGGAACCCGACAAGACGTTGCGCGCGGTATTTTCCGTGCATCCCGAGCCGTTCACGCTCGTCGCGCGCAAGGAGGCCGGCATCAAGCAGTTCAGCGACCTCAAGGGCAAGCGCGTGAACGTCGGCAATCCGGGCTCCGGCACGCGGTCGGCGATGGAAGAGCTGCTTGCCGCGGAGAACATGAAGCTGTCCGATTTCGCGCTGGCATCGGAACTCAAGGCGGACGAGCACGGACCGGCGCTGTGCGACAACAAGATCGATGCATTCTTCTATGGCGTGGGCCATCCGTCCGCCAATATCCAGGACCCGACGACCACCTGCGGCGCGCAACTCGTTCCGCTGACGGACGCAGCGACGGCCGAACTCGTCAAGAAGCACCCGTACTACGCGAACGTGACGATTCCCGGCGGGATCTATGCGGGCAACGCGCAGCCGACGCCGACCTACGGCGTGCTGGCGACGATGGTGACGTCGACGAAGGTCCCCGCCGACGTCGTCTACGTGATCACGAAAGCCGTGTTCGAGAATCTCGACGAGTTCAAGAAATTGCACCCGGCATTCGCGCACCTGTCGGCGGAGTCGATGATCAAGGACGGCCTGTCGGCGCCGATCCATGAAGGCGCGCTGCGCTATTACAAGGAGAAGGGCTGGGTGAAGTGACGCGCGACGTCGACGCCGCCAAGCTCGTCCAGGAAAGCGATCTCGGGGGGCGGACGCCCTCCGGGCTCGCGGCGCGCATCGTCGCGTGGACGTGTTTGGGCTGGTCGCTGCTGCAGTTGTGGTACGCGTCGCCGCTGCCGTTCGTATTCAACGTATTCGTGCTGAACTCGACCGAGATGCGCTCGCTGCATCTCGGGTTCGGCCTGTTCCTCGCCTATCTTGCGTTTCCGTTTGCCAAGCGCTCGCCGCGCGATCGGATCCCGCTGCAGGACTGGATTCTCGCGGGCGTCGCGGCGTTCTGCGGTGCCTACCTGTTCCTGTTCTACCGCGAGATTTCCACGCGGCCGGGCGTGCCGACGACGCTCGACATCGTCGCGGCGATCGCCGGAATGGTGCTGCTGCTGGAGGCCACGCGCCGCGTCGTGGGGCCGCCGCTCGCGATCATCGCCGTCCTGATGCTGGGCTATGCGTTCGCGGGGCCGCACATGCCGGATGTCATCGCCCACAAGGGCGTGTCGTTGTCCAAGGCGGTGTCGCACTTCTGGCTGACGACCGAAGGCGTGTTCGGCGTCGCGCTCGGCGTGTCGGCGAGCTACATCTTCCTGTTCGTGCTGTTCGGCTCGCTGCTCGAGAAGGCGGGCGCCGGCAACTACTTCATCAAGGTCGCGTTCGCGCTGCTCGGGCACATGCGCGGCGGACCCGCGAAGGCGGCCGTCGTCTCGTCGGGCCTGATGGGCATGATCTCGGGGTCGTCGGTCGCCAACGTCGTGACGTGCGGCACGTTCACGATCCCGCTGATGAAGCGCGTCGGCTATTCGGCGGAAAAGGCGGGCGCCATAGAGGTTGCCGCGGGTGTCGATGGCCAGATCATGCCGCCGGTGATGGGCGCGGCGGCCTTCCTGATGGCCGAATACGTCGGCGTGCCGTACTCGGAGATCGT
>JBDTNI010000290.1:0-3578 GCA_039933815.1 Betaproteobacteria bacterium | reverse complement strand
GATGGGGCTCGTCAACGATCATCTGCACGACTGCCCGGTCCGCGCCGACGCGGCTCGGGCACGCCGCGGGTTCAGGCCGCCGCCATAGCGCTACGTGCCGCCTCGCTCGTATACGTGATTCGCGCGTCGATATGCGTGGGCGGATCGGGCGATCGACTGGACTACACGCGGCGGCGGTATTCGCCGGTGCGCGTGTCGATCTCGATCTTGTCGCCGGTGTTGACGAACAGCGGGACGTGCACCTCGAAGTCGCTCGCGAGCTTGGCGGGCTTCGTCACCTTGCCCGACGTGTCGCCCTTCACCGCCGGCTCGGTGTACGTGACTTCACGCACGACGGACGTCGGCAATTCGACGGAGATCGCCTTGCCTTCGTAGAACGTCAACTGGCAGGCCAGTCCGTCCTCGAGGTAAGGCAGCGCGTCCTCCATGTTCTCCTTCTCGACGTCGTGCTGGTTGAATTCCTCGTCCATGAACACGTACATCGGGTCGGCATAGTAGGAGTAGGTGACGTCCTTGCGCTCGAGCTGGATGACGTCGAATTTATCGTCCGCCCGGTACACCGTCTCGGTACCGCCGCCCGACAGCAGGTTGCGGAGCTTCATCTTGACGACGGATGCGTTGCGGCCCGACTTGCTGAACTCGGCCTTCTGCACGACCATCGGATTGCTGCCAATCATGATGACGTTGCCGGCGCGGACTTCCTGAGCGAGTTTCATCGTGGTTCCTACGGGGGCGGCCGCGGCGCTGCCGCGGTCGCGGATCAAGGTGGGCAACCGAGGATTATAGCCGACGATTGGAAAACGCCACGAGGCCCGCCGCCAGGTCTGGTAGCGCCGCGAGGGTATCTGCCCACCGGCGCGCGTGGCTCGCCAACGCGTCGAACGACGCGCGGAATTCCGGCCAAGCTGCAACGGCGGCGGCGCCGTCCTCGTCGCCGAACGCGCGCCAGAAGTTCGCGACGGCGTTAGCCACCCGCGAGGGTGTTTCGGCGGTGTATCGGGCGAGGAACGCGTCGAGTTTCAGCCGGTCGGCCCGCTCTGGCTGAGGATACGGCTGCCAGACGAACGGGCGCGCCGCCCACTGTGCGCGGACGAACGAGTCTTCGCCGCGGACGATGCACAGGTCGGCAGACCAGAGCAGTCGGTCGAAGCCCTCCTGTGTCGCGAAAGGCAGCACTTCGAGTCGAAGTCGCCCGCGCGACGTCGACTGGCCGGCGTGCAGCACCTCGCCCCGCAGCCATTGGTCGAGCGCGCCCGCGGCGACGCCGTCAGGAAGCGCGCACGAGACGGTCTCGTCGCCCTCGGACCACGCGTCGAACAGCGCGGGCAGCGCGCGGTTCGCGTAGCTGAATAGCAGGATTTGGAGCGCGTCCCGACGGGCCCGCGCGGCGTCGAACCGACGTCGGGCGTCGAGAAGCCCGGCCTCGCGCAATAATCCGCCGGTGCCGGGCGTGAAGCCGGGGAACCAGAAGAAGCGTTCGAGGGGAAGCCGCGGCTGTGGCGACGCGAGCCCGTGCACGGTTTCGATCCACGGCTCCGCCGACAGGTATTCCAGCGCGATCCACAGCGGCGGCGTTACTGACGTCGCCATCGCGTTCTGGACCGGTGACGGCAGGCCGCAGGCGAACGCTTCGACGATGACCGCGGGAAGCGGTTCGGCCGCGGGCGCGTCGTCCGCTAGTCGCGCGATCGCGACGTCCTTCACCGTCTGCAGGGCAAGCGATGCGTCCACCGCCGGCTCGATGTGCGCCAACGTGTCGATGCGATCGATCCACAGCGTGACGTCGATGTCATGCTCGGCGTCGAGCTGTCGCGCAAGGCGCCAGCACACGCCGGCGTCGCCGTAGTTGTCGACGACCCTACAAAAGACATCCCAGCGCGGTTTCGTCATCGTGTGCTGCTAGCGGTGGGAACCCAGCTCGCTTTCGTGCCACCGGCCAAGCACGGCGCGGGACAGCGCGACAGTGGCCGCGAACATTGCGACACCGGCCGCAGCGATCAGCACCAGCGCGGCGAACATCCGCGGAATGTTGAGCTGGATGCCCGCCAGCAGGATCTGGTAGGCGAGCCCCGCGCCCTGTCCGCCGGTACCGGCGACGAATTCAGCGACGACGGCACCGATCAGTGACAGCCCGCTCGCAATCCGCAGCCCGCCGAAGAAGTACGGCAGGGCGCCGGGCACGCGGAGCCGGACGAGCGTCTGCCAGCGCGTGGCCGCGGACAGGCGGAACAGGTCGACGAGTCCGCCATCGACGCTGCGAAGACCGAGCGTCGTATTGGCGATCACCGGAAATATCGCGACTACCGTTGCGCACAGTACGAGGGCGGCGAATGTATCGTGGATCCAGATGATGATGAGCGGCGCGATCGCGACAATCGGCGTGACCTGGAGCAGCACGGCGTAGGGAAACAGGCTCATCTCGATCCAGCGGCTTTGCACGAATATGAGCGCGACCGCGACGCCGGCGACAGTCGCGAGTGCCAGCGCCGTCAGTGCAATCCGCATCGTCACGCCGAGAGACGTCAACAGCAACGCGTGGTCGGCGACCAGCGTCCGCGCCACGCGCAGGGGCGACGGCACGATATACGCCGGCAGCTCCTCGATGGTGACGATGGCCTGCCATGCGATGATGGCAAGCACGGCGACGACGACTGGCGCAACGATAGACCACAGTCGTTCACGCGACAGTCTCGCGTTCATGCGGCGATATCGTCGGGTAGCGCGTCGCTGCCCGCCGCTGCGACGCACGCGGACAGGCGCTGCGCATGCGACGCGAATTCCGGCGACAACCGGAATGCTTCGCCGCGGGGAAATGGCGCGTCGACGTCCCACGCGTCGAGGATGCGGCCCGGCTGCGCAGCCATCACGACGACGCGCGTCGACAGGAACACGGCCTCGTGGATACTGTGGGTGACGAATATCACCGTCATCTGCTGCGAAGACCACAGCGCCAGCAGCTCGGCATCGAGACGCTGGCGCGTGAACTCGTCGAGCGCGCCGAACGGTTCGTCCATCAACAGCACGTCGGGTTCGACGACGAGCGCGCGTGCGATGGACGTGCGCATCTGCATGCCGCCCGAGAGTTGTCGGGGCAGGTGGCCGGCAAACTTCGTCATGCGCACGCGTTCGAGTGCCGTGGCGACCGCGCGCTCGGCGGCGCCGCGCGCCACGCCCGCCAAGTCGAGCGGCAGACGGACGTTGGTCGACACGCGCGCCCAGGGCATCAGCGTCGGCGATTGAAAAACGAAGCCGACGGTCGGCCGCGCCGCCGCGGACCCGCCGCGCTCCGCGCGCCACGTGAGTATTCCCGACGTGGGCTCTACCAGGCCCGCGATGATGTGCAAGAGCGTCGACTTGCCGCACCCCGACGGGCCCACAAGCGTCAGGAACTCGCCGCGGTGCACGTCCAGGTCGACGTCGGCCAGCGCGCGGGTTCCCTCGTCGTACGTCTTGCCGAGTCCCCGAATGTCGATCAGCGCCGCAGGCGCGTTCACGTCCGGGGCGGCGAAGATCGGCACGCTGCGGCGCCGTCGAAGGCGATCGCAATCGAGCTCATCCGTGGGCCCTTCGGTGCAGGC
>JBDTNI010000289.1:0-3578 GCA_039933815.1 Betaproteobacteria bacterium | reverse complement strand
GGTTCTCGTTCAACGTCAAGGGCGGCCGCTGCGAGGCGTGTCAGGGCGACGGCCTCATCAAGGTCGAGATGCATTTCCTGCCCGACGTCTACGTGCCGTGCGACGTGTGCCACGGACAGCGCTACAACCGCGAGACGCTGGAGATCCGCTACAAGGACCGCAACATCCACGACGTGCTGGCGATGACCGTCGAGCAGGCGCATGCGTTCTTCGAGCCGGTGCCGGGGGTGGCGCGCAAGCTGCAGACGCTGCTCGACGTCGGGCTTGGCTACATCACGCTCGGCCAGTCCGCGACGACGCTGTCGGGCGGCGAGGCGCAGCGCGTCAAGCTGGCATTGGAGCTGTCGAAGCGGGATACCGGGCGCACGCTGTATATCCTCGACGAGCCCACCACGGGCCTGCACTTCCACGACATCGAACTGCTGCTGACCGTGCTGCACCGATTGCGCGATCACGGCAACACCGTCGTCGTCATCGAGCACAACCTCGACGTCATCAAGACGGCAGACTGGATCGTCGACCTCGGGCCCGAAGGCGGCGCCGGCGGTGGCGAGATCGTCGCGCAGGGCCCGCCCTCGGCGATCGTCGCCGCCGACGCCGGCTACACGGGCCGCTACCTGAAATCCGTGCTGGCGGCCGCGCCCGAGGAACCCCGCGCCGTTCGGCGCACGGCGCGCGCGCGCAAGACCGGAGATCTTCTGGGCTGAGCGCCGGCTTTACGCCGCGCGCAACGCTTCAGTTCCGCGGCGCAACCGCGAACACGTCGACGCGCTGGGATTTGCCGCGGATGTCGATGGCGCCGAGCGACTCGACGGTAAACGCGTCGCCCAGGGCGGTGCGCGTCGCGCCGTCGATCAGGATTGTTCGCTTCGCCTCCTTCGTATGGCCTTCGAGCCGCGACGCAAGATTCACCGTGTCGCCGATGCACGTGTAGGTCGCGCGCTCGTTCGTTCCCGTGTAGCCGGCCACCATCTCGCCCGACGCGATGCCGATGCCGATCCGGATCTCCGGCTTGCCGGCGGCGGATCGCTCGGCGTTGAACAGCGCCATCAGGTCGATCATCTCGAGCGCCGAGCGCACGGCCGCATGCGGGTGATCGGCCATCGGCAGCGGCGCGCCGAAGATCGCCATCAGGCCATCGCCTGCGATCTGGCTGACGATGCCGTGCTGCGCGCCGATCGCATCGAACATCAGCGTGTAATAGGTGTTGAGAAGTTCAATCGTCTCCTCGGGTGGCTGCGATTCCGCAAGCGGCGTGAAACCGCGGATGTCGGAGAACATCACCGTTGCGGTGACGCGCTTGCCGCCGAGCGCAAATCCGGACTGCTGGAGGTCCTGCGCTACTTCCGGCGTGGCAAAGCGGCGCATCAGCGCCTGCTGCTGGTCGCGCAGCCGCTTCTTGTCCAGGCTGGCATTGATCCGCGCCTTCAGGAGGACGGCGTTGACGGGCTTCGGCAGATAATCCTCGGCACCGAGCTCGATGCAGCGCACGACGTTCTCCATGCCTTCGAGCGACGACGTGACGATCACCGGCAGGTCCCGCAGCACGAGATCGCTCATCATCTGCTCCAGCACCTGAAAGCCGTCCATTTCCGGCATTTCAATGTCGAGCAGCACGAGGTCGTAGCGTTGGCCGCGCAGCATCTCCAGCGCGATGCGCCCGTTCTCGGCGGACGCGACGGCGTGGCCCTGCAGCACGAGGCTGCGCGTGAGCAGCAGCCGGTTGACCTTGTTGTCGTCGACGACGAGCAGCTGCGCGCCGGCGGTGGCGCGCTCACGCATGCTTGAGATCCGCGAGCGCATGCGCCACCCGGGCATATTCCTGTTCCAGTGCGTCGAGCGGGACACCGGCCGCGTTGCGTACGGGTGCGATGCCGCCGAGCTCGAGTTCGCGCGCCATCGCCGCGAGCGCGAGCGCGCCGAACGTGTTGGCGTTCGACTTGAGCGAATGGGCGGTGCGCCGAAACGCGTCGGCGTCGTCGGCGCCGAAGGACCGCCGCAGGTCGTCGAGCATCGTCGGAGCCTCGTCGAGAAACGTGTCGACGAGCTCGACGACAAAGTCCGCACCCGCGGTCGCCTTCAACTCGTCGAAGGTGGCGTGATCGATCGTCGGCTGCGTCATTGCGTGTCTCCGCGGTTCCTGGCCAGATTCAACGCGTCGACGAGCTGGTCGACGCGGATCGGTTTGGTCACGTAATCGTCCATGCCGGCGGCGAGACATTCTTCGCGGTCGCCCTGCATCGCGTTGGCGGTCATCGCGACGATGCGGGGGCGCTCGCCGGCGGGCCAGCGCCGGTTGATCTCGCGGCTCGCGTCGAGCCCGTCCATCTCCGGCATCTGCACGTCCATCAGCACGACGTCGTAGGTCTGACGCTCGATCGACTCGATCGCTTCCACGCCGTTGCTGGCGAGATCGGCGCGGTAGCCCATCTGCTGCAACAGCCGCAGCGCGAGCTTCTGGTTCACGACGTTGTCCTCGGCCAGCAGGATGCGCAGCGGGTGGCGCCCGGCGAGCGTCGCGTCGATGGCCGCCCGGCCCTTTGGAGCCGCGGGCTGCGGCGCGTCGTCGTGGCCCAGCAGGCCGACGAGCGTGTCATAAAGCTGGCTCTGGCGCAGCGGCTTGGCGAGATAGGCGCGGAACAGGCCCTCGGTATCGGCGGCTTCCTTGCGGCCGAGACTGCTGAACAGAACCAGCGGCAACGCAGCGCGGACGCGCCGAATTTCCCGCGCGAGCGACAGGCCGTCCGTCTCGGGCATGTGCATGTCGAGGATCGCGACGTCGAACGCGTCCTCGGCCTCGATCCAGCGAAGCGCCTCGGCCGGCGAGCCGGTGTCGCGCGTAGCCATTCCCCATTTCCCGGTCTGTAGCGTCAATACCTTGCGATTGGTCGCGTTGTCGTCGACGACGAGCACGCGCTTGCCTGCGAGGGCCGGCTGCTGTCCGAGCAATTCGCGCCTGCCGGTCTGCGGCGTATCGGCCGGCGGCGCGACGATCGTGAAGAAGAACGTCGAGCCGTGCCCGGGACCGGCGCTCTCGACCCACATCGTGCCGCCCATCAACTCGGCAAGCCGCTTGCTGATCGCGAGCCCGAGACCGGTGCCGCCGTACTTGCGCGTGGTGCTGCTGTCGGCCTGCGAGAACGATTGGAACAACCGCGATTTTCCCTGTTCGGACAGACCGATCCCCGTGTCGCGAACGGCAAACGTCAGCTCAACGCGGCCCGCCGCGCCCGTGCGCGCGCTGACGCCCAGCACCACTTCGCCGCGTTCGGTGAACTTGACGGCGTTGGCGAGCAGGTTGAGCAGCACCTGGCGCAGCCGTGTCACGTCGCCGTCGATCGCGACCGGCACGTCGCCGTCGAGCAGGTAGGCGAGCTCAAGGTTCTTCTGGGCGGCGCGCGCGCCGATCAGGTCGAGCGCCGACTCGACGCACTCGCGCAGATCGAACGGATGCGCCTCGATGTCCATCCGGCCGGCCTCGATTTTCGAGAAATCGAGGATGTCGTTGATGATCGTCAGCAGCGCATCGCCGCTGTCGCGGATCGTGCCGGCGTAGTCGCGCTGCTCGGCGTCGAGCG
>JBDTNI010000288.1:0-3583 GCA_039933815.1 Betaproteobacteria bacterium | reverse complement strand
GCTTTATTCCAGGTGCCGAGCCGCTCGCCGGTGACGCCAGCGCCGCGCGAATAGCTGCCTCGACGTCCGCCGCCAGCCGTCGACGGCGCACGCCCGTCGCTGCCAGCGGCGCGCACGTGACGATATCCGCGACGATGGCCTGCGCACCGCAGACGCGCCAGAACGACGCGACTAACGTGACATCGCCGACATAGTCGACTGCCGTCGAACGCGCACCCGCGGGCGTCATGTAACGGATCGCGACCGGCAGAACCGATCCGCCGGCATCGATGGCCGGCTGCAGCAGCGAGCCGTGGAACGGCAGCACCGCCGTGCCGTCGGACGTCGTGCCCTCAGGGAAAACGGCGACGATATCGCCGCCCTGAAGTGCGGCCGCCACGTCGCGATTGACGCGATGCGTGTCGCGACGGCGTGCCCGTTCGATGAACAGCGTTCCCGCGCCGGCCACCAGTCGGCCCAGCACCGGCCAGCGCGCGATCTCCGACTTGGCGATGAACCGCACGGGGCCGATCGCGTTCAGCGCCAGGATGTCGATCCACGATATGTGATTTGACGCGACGACGACGTTGCGCTGCACGAGGCTGCCGGTCACGCGCAGCTCGACATGCAGCAGTCCCAGCAGCCGTTGCGACCAGCGACGGATGCGCGACCGCCGCGCAGCGGCGTCGAGGGATGGAAAAGCGAACGCGATGACCACCAATCCCGCCGCCACGTGAAGCAGCGCGCGGGGAATGCGATGAAGCCTGCGCAGCGTCGCGCTCAATCGATCAGTGCGGACGGCGTCGCCGCGCCATCGTCGCGCAGCACACGTAGCGGGCTAACCCGGATCGGGTGGGGCACTACAACGGGCAGTCGCCGAACGCGCTGCGGTAGCGCGTACGGACGATTTCGGGGTCGATCCGATGGTTCTGCCCGCCGCGGCTCTCGACCTTGATCGAGCCCATCACGGCGGCGAGGTTGCCGGCGGTCGGCCAGTCCCACCGGCGCCCGATCCCGTACAGCAAGCCTGCCCGATACGCATCGCCGCATCCGGTCGGGTCGACGATCGCCGCGGCCGGGACGGCGGGAATGCGGTGCGTGGCGCCGGCCGCGCGAATGATCGAGCCTTCCGCACCGAGCGTCACGATCAGCGCATCGACGCGCTCGGCGAGCCCGTCGATTGTCAGGCCGGTGCGTTCCGACAACAGTTTCGCCTCGTAGTCGTTGACTGTCAGGTATTGCGCGTGTCCGATCATCGCCGCGAGTTCGTCGCCGCTGAACAGCGGAAGCCCCTGGCCCGGATCGAAGATGAACGGGATGCCGAGCGCCGCGAACTCCGCCGCGTGTTGCTGCATGCCGTCCTTGCCGTCCGGCGAGACGATGCCGAGGCCTATGTCGGCGACGTCTCCGACGCGATTGACGTGCGACCTGTTCATCGCGCCCGGGTGGAATGCGGTGATCTGGTTGTCGTCGTGATCCGTGATGATGAAGGCTTGCGCGGTGTACGCGTCGTCGATGACGCGCATGCCGTCGGTGGCGATGCCGAGTTCGCGGAGCCGCGTACCGTATGCCGCGCCGTCGCTGCCGAGCGTGCCCATGATCACCGGGGAACCGCCGATCGCCTGCAGGTTGTAGGCGATGTTGCCGGCGCATCCGCCCCATTCACGCCGCATGTCGCTGATCTGGAACGCCACCGACAGCATGTGCGTCTGTTCGGGGAGGATGTGGCGCGCGAACCGGTCCGGAAAGACCATGATCGTGTCGAAAGCGAGAGAGCCGCAGATCAGCGTGCGCATCGGAGTCGCGGAAGTTTTGACGGTACGGCCGACACGCTGCCGCGCCGCGCAGTGTAGCGCAGCGACGGACCGACCCCGGCCCGCGCACGAGCACGAGCACGAGCAGCGCGCACCGGCCGACCGAGGCGGTGCGGTACGGTGGTGGCGCCGTTACGCGGCGGCGCCGTTCATCGCCTCGCGACCGATCTCGCGGACGATGTACTGCTGCCGTCGCGAAACGGGAAGCGTCTCGTCGATGCCGTGCAGCAGCACCTCCCAGTGCGCATCGCCGTCATCGTTGGCACGCCGCTCGAAGCCGCGGACGAAATCCCGCGCGACGAGGCAGTTGCGATGGACGCGCACGAACCGCGCGCCGAACTCCTGCTCGAGCCGCGTCAGCGACTCCTCGAGCAGGTATTCGCGCTGCGTTGTCCTGATCGTGATGTACTTGAGCTCGGCCTTGAGGTAGATCACTTCGTCGACCGGAACGAGCACGACGCGCGACCGTTCGGTGACGGACAGGAAGCGCCGCGCCGCGGCCGGCAACTGGGTGAGCTTCTCGATCGTCATGGGCTTCAATCGGGGCACCTTCTGCAATGCAGCGAGCAACCGCTGTACTCGAATGGGCTTGACCAGATAGTCGACGGCATTCACATCGAACGCCGCCAGCGCATGCTGGTGGAAAGCCGTCGTGAAAATCACGACCGGTGGATGCGAGAGCTTGAGCAAATGGCGGGCCAGCTCGATACCGTCCATCCCCGGCATATGAATATCCGTCAGGACGAGGTCGGCCGGTGCGGAGTGCAGGATGTCCAGCGCTTCGCGTCCATGCTGGGCCTCTCCAACGATCGACAGCGGCAGCACGGCGGCGCAGTCGTCCAGCAATTCGCGCAGCCGGTGACGCGCGGGTGCCTCGTCGTCGACGATCAGGACGCGGAGCGGTGATTCAGCCATGGTTCTATCCTCGTTGCGGTCGATGCGGGTAGCGGACGGTCGCGGCGCGCGCGTCGCTTGTGCGTGGTGCGGTCGTCGCCGCGTCCCGGTTGCCCGGATGGGGTCGCGGACTTGTCGCTCGCCGCCGGCTTCTCGGTCCGGTACGGCATGCGGATATGAACTTCCCAGCTGTCGCGCGTGATCCGCGACTCGACGCTCGCTTCGGCGTCGAAATGAAGGGCGAGCCGCTCGCGGATGTTTGCGAGCGCCATGTTGTTACCGACCTGGTGCCGCGCACCACTCGCGACGTACGGGTTCTTGAGGATCGCATGCACTTCGTCGCGCGACAGGAAGATGTTGATCGACAGCAGGCCGCGCTCGGTCAACGGCTCGATGCCATGGTAGACGGCGTTCTCGAGCAGCGGCTGCAGGACCAGTGGTGGCACGAGCGCGTCGCCGGGCATGCTCTTGACGTTCCAGTCGATCTGCAGCCGATCACCGAGCCGCAGCTGCTCGAGCTCGAGATATTGCCGGCACAGCTCGACTTCGTCGGCGAGCGGCGCGAGGTCGCGGTTGTCGCGCATCAGCACGCGAAAAAGGTCGGCGAGATTCTCGAGCGCGGCTTCGGCACGGCGCGGTTCGCTGCGCACCAGCGACAGCACCGCCGTGATGCTGTTGAACAGGAAGTGCGGGCGAATGCGCGCCTGCAGCGCCTGCAGCCGCGCCTCGGCGATGGCCGGCGACAGCGCGCGCGAACGCAGTCTGAAGTAGCCGATCAGCAGGAACTGCGCGGTCAGCGCCAGAGCCATCGTGCGCGCCAGCGACGCCGGCGCGTCGACGGCCATCCGAGGTGTCAGCATCGCGAAGCCGTACGAGAACGCGATGGTGATCGCCGT
>JBDTNI010000287.1:0-3606 GCA_039933815.1 Betaproteobacteria bacterium | reverse complement strand
CCGCGTGCACGTCGCGCGTCATCTCCGCCACCGGATTGCCGCAGTTCGCCGCGTCGATCAGCGCCAGGTCGGCAGCGTGGGCGCGAAGTCGGGCGGCGATCGCGCGGAGCACGTCGCCGCGCGCCGCTGGCGCCAAGGCGCGCCACGCGGGAAACGCCGCGTGCGCGGCCTGCGCGGCGCGATCGACATCGCCCGCGTCCGCCTCGGCGCAATCGCCGAGCGCGGCGCCGCTCGCCGGATTGAACGTCGGCGCATAGCCGGCGGCGCGGTGCCAGCCGCCGCCGTAGTAGAGATCGCGATGCTTCGGCAGCGCTGCATGCACGTCGGGGTCGCCCGGTTCGGTCTTCATCAGCGAGCGCCCCCGCGCGCGGTCGCCGCGACCCCGCCGCTCGGATTCGCGTCGTAGCCTGGCGCGATGCGCGCGTCGATGACGACGACCTCGCCGGCGACGACGCGCCGAAACCCGTCGGCAAGCGCCGCACGCAGCGCGGCCGCCGACGTCACCGGACCAACGCCGAACGCTCCCTGCGCGCGCGCCATCGCGGCGAGATCGATATCAGGGTCGTCGATCCGCTGGCCGATCCACTTGTTTGCGACGGGACGCTCGCGAGTGATCGCGACCCGTTCCTGATGCCGCTCGTCGTTGTAGAAGCTCCGGTTGTTGGCGACGACGAGGAGGCACGGCAGCGCATAGTGCACGGCGGTCCAGAGCGCAGTGACGCCCATCAGAAAATCGCCGTCGCCGAGGATCCCGAACGCGACGCGGCCGGTACCCTTCAGTGCGAGCGCGGCGCCGATCGCGATGCCAGGGCCGGCGCCCACGCCACCGCCCCCTTCGAGGCCAATGTAATCGAGCGGATGCCTGAAATGCCGGTAGCTTCCGTGCCATCCCAGCGGCAGCCGCGTCATGCAGACCTCGATGTTGCGCGTCACGTCGTCCACGACGGCGGCGACTTCGGCGAGCGTCATTCGCGAGGCGGCAGCAGCCGGTGACAAGCGCGCGGCCGGTACCGGTTCTGTCAGCGTCGGACGCAGTTCGACCGCCTTGTCGGCGGCCGGCGTTCGCGCGAGTGAAGGCTGTAACGCACCGAGCAGCGCACTGACGGCGATGTCCGGCTCGCACGCAATGAAGATGTCGGCGGGCGGCGGGCCGAAGTGATCCTTGCTCCACCCGCGCGCAAGCTGCGCGTCGATCGAAACGTTGATCACGCAGCACGGCGAACCGGACCCGGACGGGGCCTGCGCGAGGGTGCCGGCCAGGTCGACCCAGTCGAGCGCGAGCACCACGTCCGCGGCAGCCAGGACGGCAACGGCCTCCGGCGCGAGGAACGCGCCCGGTGGCGCCGCGTGCAGCGGATGGTCGGTCGGAAACGCCGCCGCAACCTTGAGATCGGTGATCACCTGCGCGCCCACGCGCTCGGCGAGCGCGATCCGCGCGTCCCAATCCGCCTGGCGACGCGATACGCGACCCATCAGCAACACCACACGCCGCGCGGCAGCGAGCTTTGACGCCGCGGCGGCGACGAGCGCCGGATCGGGCCGGGCCGGCGGCGCTGGTGCGTAGCGGGCGACGTCGGGCAGCTGGGGCGGCGACGCGAGCGGCGCCTCCTGCAGACCGGCGTCGAGATTGACGTACACCGGCGCGCACGGTGCCGTCGCCGAAATTTGCGCCGCGCGCGCGAGCGCGTCGAGCGCCGCGGGCACCGACGCCGGCTGGTCGTCCCATTTCGTGTAGTCCCTTACCAGCGCCCCCTGATCGGCGACCGTGTGGATCCAGTCGATCCAAGGCCTGCGCTGATGGGCGTCCACCGGCCCCGTCGCGCCAAGAATCAGCATCGGGACCCGGTCGCACCATGCATTGAAGATCGACATCGTCGCGTGCATCAGCCCTACATTCGAATGAAGCACGGCGCCCATCATCCGGCCGGTGACCTTCGCGTAGCCCTGCGCAATGGATACCGCGGACTCCTCGTGCAGGCACAACAGCATCTGCGGGCGTTCGTTGCCGAGCAGATTCACGAGACTGTCGTGCAGCCCGCGATAGCTCGCACCCGGGTTCATCGCCAGGTACGGGATCTCGAGCGCCCGCAGCATCATCGCGATCGCATCGCTGCCCCAGCGCATTGCCACGACGCCACCGTCCGCGGGCGTCTCGGGCGTCGGTCGTCCGGTTGCATTGGGCAGCATGGCGTCGGGCAGCCCGGGTGAATCGTTCATCGGCGCTTCGCTTTCAGTGGAGTTTCACGTGCGGCTCGGTGCGCCGCGTGATGGTCCTCGCGGCGGTATCGAGCGCCATCTTCCAGAATCCATGCAGCGCGAGTTCGTGCATCTTGTACAGCGACAGGTACATCATCCGCGCGAACCAGCCTTCGAGCCAGAGGTTACCGCCGGTGAGGCTGCCCATCAGGTTGCCGATCGTCGAATACTCGCCGAGCGATACCAGCGACCCGAAGTCGCGATAGCGCCACGGCAGCAGCGGCTTGCCGCGCAGCCGGTTGCGCGTCTGCTTCACCATGTGCGACGCCTGCTGGTGCGCAGCCTGCGCGCGGGGCGGCACGATGGAGCCTTCCTTGCCCAGCCACGGGCACGCGGCGCAGTCGCCGAGCGCGAAGACGTCATCGTCACGCGTCGTCTGCAGCGTGGGCCGCACGACGAGCTGGTTGATCCGGTTCGTTTCGAGGCCGTCGAGATCGCGCAGGAAATCGGGCGCCTTGACGCCGGCCGCCCAGACGACGAGCTCCGCCGCGATGATCTCGCCGCTTGCGAGCCTCACGCCGTGCGGCAACACCTCGGCGACGCGCGCCGACGTGCGCACGGTGATGCCCAGGTTCTCCAGCAGCTTGCCTGCGGTGTCGGACAGCCGTCTGGGCAGCGCCGGCAGCACGCGATCGGCAGCCTCGATGACGATGAGCCGCATGTCCTTGTCGGGATCGATGCGATCAAGACCGTACGATACGAGCGCGCGCGTCGTGTTGTGCAGCTCGGCGGCGAGCTCGACACCGGTCGCCCCCGCGCCGATGATCGCGACGTGCAGCTGCTCGGGCCGCAGCGGTTCGGATTGCGTGTGCGCCCGCATGTACGCGTTGACGAGACGGCGGTGAAACCGCTCGGCCTCGATGGGATCGTCGAGCGCGATCGCGTATTCGTGCGCGCCGGGCGTGCCGAAATCGTTCGTGCGACTGCCCACGCAGATGACGAGCGTGTCGTAATCGATCGTTCGCGGCGGCGCGACGCGATCGCCGTCCTCGTCGGTGAACGCCCCGACATGCACCTGGCGCCGCTTCCGATCGAGGCCGGTCATCTCGCCGATCAGGTAGCGGAAGCAATGCCAGTGCGACTGCGCGAGGTAATCCGTGTCGTAAACGGCGATGTCCATGCTGCCGGCCGCGATCTCGTGCAGGTGCGGCTTCCAGAAATGCGTACGCGCGCGCTCGATGAGCGTGATGTCGGCGCGCCGATGCCGGCCTAGCGAGTTGCCGAGCTTCGTCGCGAGCTCGAGTCCGCCGGCGCCGCCGCCGACGATGACGACTCGATGCAGGGCAGCGCCCGGCACCGTGGCGGTGTCGCCCAAGGCATCCGCCGCTGACGCGCGTTCGATCGTTGGCT
>JBDTNI010000286.1:0-3622 GCA_039933815.1 Betaproteobacteria bacterium | reverse complement strand
ACGCGCTGTCTTCGGCGACAACGGCTCGAGCTTGATCTTCTGCTCCAACGTCACCGCGTGCTGGACCATCACGGCGTGCAGGGGCCGCGTGTCGAGGAACAGCACGCGACCCTCCAGCGCGCCCGTCTTGCGGCGGCGCAGGCCCTCGCGTCCTCCGAGGTCGACGAAGAACGCGTTCGCCGCCGATTGCTCGAGGGTCAGCCGCAGCGGCGCGCACCAATCGTCGAGCTCTCCCCAGATGAACTCGACCTGCCGCGCCGTCAGGCTGCCGGCGTTCATCAGGTGCAGCACGAGCGCGCGCAGGTATTCGTGCTCGATGCTCGTCGTGCTGGCGTCGGACAGCGCAACAGGCTGCCGCTCCACCTGGTGCGAGCACGCGAGTGACATCAGATTGTGAAGCACGGCCCACTTCGCGGGAATCCACTGCTCGTAGCGAAACAGTCGGATCCGCGCGTCCAGCGCCAGGTGCATGACCTGCCGGCAGATGAGCTCGGGCAGCAAGTCCTTCCAGCGCGCGCTCTGCAGCCGGTCGATCAGTTCACGGCCGAAAGATTCGTAGGTGCGCAGGAAGCCCTGCGTCAGGCTGAACAGCGCCGTCCACAGCTGGTTCTCGATTTTCGAGCTGCGATTGGCGTGGTCGATGTACTGGGCGATCAGCGCACGGCGCTGCTCGCCGGTCTGCGCGTCGACATGAAAGACGGCGCGAAGACGGCGCGGGCTGCGCCTCGACGCCGGACTGCTCTCGCGCGAGAGTTCGTCGATCACGCGCGAGTGGACGCCGAGCGTGTCCGTCACCGGCAACGTCGCCAGCCAGCGCTCGGCCGACCTCACGTCGCCGAGCGGATCCTTGTTTGACTTGCCGAAACGGAACATCGTGCGTCGTCCAGCGTCACGTGCGGCTGATAAGCGGCGGAAAGCCCACAACGGCGCACGCGGCGTTCAAGAGGGCCACGCCACGGCGCGCGCCGGGTTGCGGGTGCGTCACTGTCATTGGTTGCAATATCCGGACCGACGTTTGTCGGCTGGCAGGAGAACATGCCAATGTCATGGCATGCATCCTGCATTGGACTCCCCGTGGATCACAACCCGATTCCATCAGTTTGAACCGCGCCGCGCAAATCCAACGATACCGCGTCGATATACTTGTGCAGGACATATTGCACAGCCGAGTCGAAAAGAGCAGGGGATGAAGCCCATGGGAATTCTTATCGAGGCACCGTCGCGACGCCAGGATCCGGTGGGGATGCCGGCGAACTCGCCTGCGGCGATGCCCGCCGGCGAGCCGCCCGGTGCGCTGCATATCCGCGAAGTCGTCCGGATCACCGGACTGCGCCGGGAGCAACTCTACATGTGGCAGCGCCGCTACGGGTTTCCCGCGCCGCTCCGCGATGCGTTCGGCGACCGCGTCTACCCGGCCGACCAGGTCGCGCGGCTGAAGCTCATCAAGCAATTGCTGTCGGAAGGCTGGCGCGCCGGCGCAGTGGTTCCGCTGGCCGATACCGCACTGCAGTCGATGGTCGGTCTGGCCGTCGCCGAACCCGCCCCATTGGCGGCCGAGATCTCGCAGGCGGTGCGGCTTCTCGCCGACCACCGGATCGGCGAAATGCAGAATCACCTGTCCAAGCTGCTCGTGGGTCAGGGACTGCGCAAATTTCTCGAACAGACGCTCATCCCGCTGAACGAAGCGGTGCACGAGCGCGTGGTACGCGGTGAGATGCAGACGTACCAGGAGTTGCGATTCGGCGATCTCGCGCAGCGTCTGCTGCGGGACGTGACGCGGCTCGTGCGGCCGACGCGCGACGCGCGGCAGATTCTCCTCGCGACGCCGCCGAACGACCCCAACCAGCTCGGTCTCGCCATCCTCGAGTTGCTGCTGTTCACCGAGGGCGTCAACTGTCTGACGCTTGGCACCGGGGTGCCCGCACAGGAAATCGCGAGCGCCGCTGGAGCCTACAACGTTGCGCTCGTCGTGCTGCTCTTCGATCGGGGCATTTCCGGCAAGATCGCCGGCCAGGAAATCCGCTGCCTGCGGCGGGCGCTGCCCTCGGAGATGCCGCTCGTCGTCAGCGGACGGGCCGTGAATCTGCTCGCGAAGCCGATCGAAAACGTCCAGGTCGCGGCCGACTTCAACTCGGTGATGTCCACGCTCCGCGCCCGGGGCGTGTTGCCCGCGGCGCCACTGACGCGCGTGCCCGATTTGCCGGACGCGTCCCAATCGGCGTAAATTCGGCGGGTGCGCCCGCTCGAAACACTTCCGTCTTCGCTCGCCGCCCCCGGGGTTTTCGCGCCAACGGGGCGGCGCATCATCCGTCAGACGGTGGTCGTGCTACTCGCCGCGGCCGTCGCGTGGTTGATCTTCGACAGCTACCGCCAGCCCGACCTGATGCTCGACCTCGCCGGCATGCGGCTGTGTGCGGCCGCGCCGGCGGACTCGGCGACGCGCGCCTAGCTAGGGTTCGCTCAGGAAATCTTCGAGCCGGCGCCGGTCGCGTTTCGTGGGCCGTGCCGTCGGTGACGCCGGTGCCTGGCCACGCGCGACCCGCAGCGCCTCCGACATCCGCGCCCGGGCCGCCAGACTTGCGTCGGATTCGCGATACAGCGCGGCTGCGGCAGTCGCCGACCCGCGGCGCGCGGACACCGCGAGTACCTCGACGTCCCACGTGAGCTGCTGCTTGCGCACGCTGACGCGTGTTCCCTCACGGACGCCCTGCGCCGGCTTCACGCGCTCGCCGCCGACGCGAACGTGGCCCGCGTCGATCGCCTGCGCGGCAAGCGTTCGCGTCCGGTAGAACCGCGCTGCCCACAGCCACTTGTCGAGCCGCTCGCGTGGCAGCGCGTCGGCGAGCGCCGGAGTTTCGCGCGTCATTCGCGCGTCGCGGCGCCATAGCGGCGCATCCACGCCGCGACTGCCGTCGCGTCCGCATACGGCTCGGTATCGAGTGCGTCTGCGATGCGGCGCTGGTCATCGCGCGTCCGGTTCTGCGACAGCTTGAACTTGCCGGTCAGCAGTCGAACCGGCATCCGGAACGCGACGATCGCGCCGACCAGCGCATCGCGTTGCCGCTCGGACATTGCGAACTGCCACGGCGCGTCGCGAGTCGCCTCGAAACGCGTCGCGAGCGCATCGAGCACGCGACGCGCATCGAGGGGATCGTCGAGAACCTCGAGCGTTCCAGTGGCGTGGACGACCGCGTAGTTCCATGTCGGAACGCCGTTCGCCGGATCGGCGAACCACGACGGCGAAACGTACGCGTGCGGTCCATGAAAAATCGCGACGGATTCGACGCTGCCGGCCTGCCGCCAATGCGGATTGGCGCGGGCCATGTGCCCGAGCAGCATTCCGTTCGGCTCGGACGAGGACATGAGCAAAAGCGGCACGTGCGAAATCAACGGACCGTCCGGCGCTGGCGTCACGAGCGTGGCGAACGGGTGATCGTGCACGAGCCTCGCCGCAGCCGCGCGGTCGGGCGCGGTGAAATGGGTCGGCAGGTAAACGCTCAACTCGGTCGTGCCGGACGCTTCAGCCCGGCGGGTTGCCGCCGACCCGCGCGCGAGCCTCGGTCGGCGAGAACGTGTAGTGGCGGTTGCAGAACTCGCAGGTGACGTCGACGCTGCCGCGTTC
>JBDTNI010000285.1:0-3638 GCA_039933815.1 Betaproteobacteria bacterium | reverse complement strand
AGTGGTGATCCTTGACGTTGGCCTTGAAATGGTCGTTGAGCCCGTTGATGCGGGCGGTCAGCAGCGCGACCTGGACTTCCGGCGAACCGGTGTCGCCCGTCGCACGCTGATTTTCGGCGATGACCTTCGCCTTGTCTGCAACCGTTACGGACATGTTCCTTCCTCGCTCGCTATGTTCGGCTCTTGGCAAGAGGGCGATTATAGCTTGGAAAACGCTTAGTTTTCAAGCAGCTCGCTGCCGTGTGTTGAGGGCTCGGCGATGACGCGTCGCGGGTGGGCGAGACCGTCCGCGACGTCGGCGACGCCGAGCAGGATCGCGCCCTCGAAGACGGCCGCCGAACCCGGCGGCACATCGCCGGCGGCGACCGCGCGTCCGCGCAGAAAGTGGATTGCGGCGCTCGAAGCGACGCGAAGCGCGGGAAGATGGCCGACGAGAACCGCCGTCGGCAGCAGCTTTCGGTCCCGCTCGCCCTCCGGCAAACCCTCGAGCACCCCCAGCGTCACCGCGTCGGCGATCGAAAAGCCCCCGCTCGCCGTCCGCCGCAGCGCCGCAAGGTGCGCGCCGCAGCCGAGCATCGTACCGAGGTCCGCCGCGAGCGCGCGGATGTACGTGCCCTTGCTGCACTCGACGTCGACCGTAACGTCCGGCGCGTTCCAAGCAACCAGATCGAGCCGATGGATCCACACTTCGCGCTCGACGCGGGGAATCTCGATCCCCTGGCGCGCGTAGTGGTAGTACGGCTTGCCGGCATGCTTGAGCGCCGAATGCGCAGGCGGCAGCTGCATCTGGCGGCCCGTATGACGCAGAAGAGCCGTGGCGAGCGCGGTGCCGTCGAAGTCGACGGGCCGCCGCTCGACGATGTCGCCCTCCGCGTCGTGCGTCGTCGTCGTCGTGCCGAAGCGAATTGTCGCCGTATAGCGCTTCCGCGCATCGAGCAGGAACTGCGCGAACCGCGTCGCGGCGCCAAGACAGACGGGCAGAAGGCCCGACGCCAGCGGATCGAGCGTTCCGGTGTGGCCGGCCTTCTGCGGGTTGTACAGCCGCTTGACCCGGCCGAGCGCGCCATTGGACGTAAAGCCGGTCGGCTTGTCGAGCAGCAGAACACCGTCGACGTTACGCCGCGGCGGGCGGCGCGGGGCGGACATCGCCGGCGCTTCAGTCGGAAGGGTGCTGCTTGTCCGCGGCGATCGCCTCGTCGATCAACTGCGACATCCGCATTCCCGATTCGATCGAATCGTCATAGGCGAAGTGCAGTTGCGGCACCGAGTACAGGTCGAGCCGGTGCCCGAGCTCGCTGCGCAGGAACCCCGCCGCCCGCGACAGCGCGGCGACCGCCGCATCCGCGTGCTCGCGACCCGCGAGGTGCGTGAAATGCACCTTCGCGTGCGACAAGTCCGCGGACACGTCCACCGCAGTGACCGTGACCGGGCCGACGCGCGGATCCTTGACCTCGTTGCGCAGCAGATCGCCGAGTTCGCGCTGGATCTGGTCGCCCACGCGGTGCGCGCGCTGAGTGGTGCGCTTCACAGCGTGCGCGAGACCTCGACGATCTCGTAGACCTCGATCTGGTCCTTCTGCTCGACGTCGTTGAAGTTCTTGATCGACAGGCCGCATTCGAATCCGGCCTTGACCTCGCGAACGTCGTCCTTGAAACGCTTCAGCGAGTCGAGCTCGCCGTCGTGAATCACGACGTTGTCGCGCAGCATGCGGATCCTGGCGCCACGGCGCACGACACCCTCGAGCACGTAGCACCCGGCGACCGTGCCGACCTTCGAGATCCGATAGACCTCGCGCACCTCGACCAGGCCCAGCCTATTCTCCTTCTGCTCGGGCGTGAGCATGCCGGACAGCGCCGCCTTCACCTCGTCCACCGCTTCGTAGATGATGTTGTAGTAGCGGATCTGGACGCCGTTGTTCTCGGCGAGCTTGCGAGCCTGCGCATCGGCGCGCACGTTGAAGCCGATGACGACGGCCTTCGACGCAAGTGCCAGGTTGATGTCCGATTCGGTGATGCCACCGACGGCCGAATGGACGATGTTGACCTTCACCTCGTCGGTCGAGAGCTTCGTCAACGCCTGATGCAGTGCCTCGTAGCTGCCCTGCACGTCGGCCTTGACGATGAGCGTCAGCATCTTGACGGCCGAATCGCCCATCTGGTCGAACATGTTCTCGAGCTTCGCGGCGTGCTGCTTGGCAAGCTTCACGTCGCGAAACTTGCCCTGGCGGAACAGCGCGATTTCACGCGCCTTGCGCTCGTCGCCGAGCGCCAGCACGTCCTCGCCGGCGAGCGGCACGTCGGACAGGCCCTGGATCTCGACGGGAATCGCCGGTCCGGCTTCGTTCACCGGCTTGCCGGCCTCGTCGGTCATCGCGCGAACGCGACCGAATACCGCGCCGGCGAGCACGATGTCGCCGCGCCGCAGCGTGCCGGAATGCACGAGCACCGTTGCCACGGGACCGCGGCCCTTGTCGAGCCGCGATTCGATGACGATTCCCTTCGCCGGAGCGTCCTTCGGCGCGCGCAGCTCCAGCACTTCGGCCTGCAGCAGGATCGCGTCGAGCAGCGAGTCGATACCGGCGCTGGTCTTGGCCGAGACCGGAATGAACTGGACGTCGCCGCCGTACTCTTCCGGCAGCACGCTCTCCGCCACGAGTTCCTGCTTCACGCGATCCATGTTCGCGTCGGGCTTGTCGATCTTGTTGATGGCGACGACAAGCGGCACGTTCGCGGCCCTCGCGTGCGCGATCGCTTCCTTCGTCTGCGGCATCACGCCGTCGTCAGCCGCAACGACCAGCACGACGATGTCGGTGACCTTGGCCCCGCGCGCGCGCATTGCGGTGAACGCCTCGTGACCGGGCGTGTCGAGGAACGTGATCGTGCCCTTTGGCGTCTCGACGTGATAGGCACCGATGTGCTGCGTAATGCCGCCGGCTTCGCCACTCGCGACGCGCGTGCGCCGGATCGTGTCGAGCAGCGACGTCTTGCCGTGATCGACGTGCCCCATCACCGTGACGACGGGCGGACGCGGCAGCGCCTCGGCGGCGTGCGTCTGCTCGTCGACGAGCATGGAATCCGGATCGTCGAGCTTTGCCGCCTGTGCCTTGTGGCCCATTTCCTCGACGACGATCATCGCCGTTTCCTGGTCGATGACCTGGTTGATCGTCACCATCGAGCCGAGCTTCATCAGCGCCTTGATCACCTCCGCGGCCTTCACCGACATCTTGTGCGCGAGGTCGGCGACCGAGATCGTCTCGGGGACGAAAATGTCGCGCACCGTCGGCGACGGCTGGCCCGCGGCCGCCTCGCCGGACTCGTCGTCCGAACGACCGTGCCGGCCGCCCTTGGGGCCGCGCCAGCCGGTAGCCGCGCCGCCACTGGCGTCGCCGCGCAGCCGCAGCGCTCGGCGGCGCGCGGCCTCTTCCTGAAACACCTGACCGGGCGCCTTCTTGGTCGACTTGTCGCGCCTTTCCCCCGGCTTGGCGGCGGGGCGATGCAGCGTTCCTTCCGGCTTGGCGACAGCGGGCTTCGCCAACGCTGCGGCCGTCTTGGCCGCTTCGGCGGCCTTCGCGTCTTCCGCGGCCTTCGCGTCGGTGGCAACGCGCGCGGCGGCCTCCTCGGCGGCGCGCTCTTTCTTCG
>JBDTNI010000284.1:0-3664 GCA_039933815.1 Betaproteobacteria bacterium | reverse complement strand
CCGTGCTGTTCAACAGCTATGACTACCTGATCTACTTCCTGCCGCTCGCCGCGGTGGGTTATTTCCGCTTCGGCAACCGGCCGCAATGGGCCGTACGGTGGCTCGTCGCAGCGTCGCTGTTCTTCTACGGGTGGTGGAATCCGGCGCACCTGCCGCTGATCGCGGCAAGCATCGCCGGCAATTTCTGGTTCGCGCACCGGATCGTCCGCGCATCGCGGCGCAAGCCGTGGGTCGTCACAGCCGTGGCGGCGAACCTGGCGCTGCTCGGCGTCTTCAAGTACGCGGACTTCGCGCTGCGCACGCTCGCGCAGGCCGACGTGATCGCGCCGGTCGAGCTCGGGCTCGCGTTGCCGCTCGGCATCAGCTTCTTCACGTTCACCCAGATCGCGTTTCTGGTCGACGTCGGCCATGGGGAAGTCGAGGAGCCGAGCTTCGACAACTACGCGCTGTTCGTCACGTTCTTTCCGCACCTGCTCGCCGGTCCGATCATCCACCACGCGGAGATGATGCCGCAGTTCCGGTCGGCCTCGAACAAGCGCGTCGCATGGGACAACGTCGCGGCCGGACTCTTCCTGCTTGCCATCGGACTTGCGAAGAAAGTCTTTCTCGCCGATCCACTGGTTCCACTGGTGGCTGCCGGGTTTGATCACGCGCCGGCGATCGGCGCGGCCCAGGCGTGGCTTTCGTCCATCGCGTATGCGCTGCAGATCTACTTCGATTTCAGCGGCTACACCGACATGGCGCTCGGCGCTGCGCTGATGTTCAACATCCGCCTGCCGATCAACTTCGATTCGCCGTACCGGGCGCGCGATCTTCGCGATTTCTGGCATCGCTGGCACATCACGTTGTCGCGCTTCCTCCGGGAGTACGTCTACGTACCGATGGGCGGCAACCGGGCCGGCGAAGTCCGCGTCCTCGCCAACCTGTTCGCCACCTTCCTGCTCGGCGGGTTGTGGCACGGCGCTGCGTGGACATTCGTCTGCTGGGGCGCGCTGCATGGCGCCGGCCTGTGCGCGGTCCGGCTCTGGCGGCGGGGCGGGCTGAGGATGCCCGCCGTGCTGGGGTGGGCGCTGACGGCCGCGTTCGTCGTCGTCAGCTGGGTGTTCTTCCGGGCTGCGTCGGTGCGCGACGCGCTCGACATCGTCATCGCCATGGCGGGGTTCGCAGCGCCGCCCGCGGGTCGCGGCCGAGCGCTGCTCGACATCGTTGCCGCGCATTCGGCGTCCGCGGCAGCATTGTGCACCGGTGCGATCATCGTCGTGCAGCGCACGAACTCCAACGCGCTCGTTCGTCGTTTCTCGTGCACCGCGCTTGCCGCGGCAGCGACGGCCGCCGCGCTCACGCTGTCCATGCTGCGGCTCAGCGCCGTTGCGCCGTTTCTGTATTTCAACTTCTGACGATGCCGGCGCACGACCCATTGCCGACGACCGTGAAACCGCTCGCCGCCGGCGCTCGCGCGCGGCGTTGGTGCGTTATCGTGCTCGCCGCCGTTGCGGCGGCGCTGGCGCTTGTAGGCGTTGTCAACGCTGTCGTGGATCCCTTTCAGCAGTATCGATTGTCGTCGGCGCACGCTCCGCGGTTCTACGCGTTGCACCATCGCTGGATCAACCCGGGCATCGCGAAGCACGCCCGGTACGACACGGTTCTGATCGGTTCGTCGATCATGGAAAGCACGCCGAACGACGTCGTCGCAAGCCGTTGCGGCGGACCCGCTGTGAACCTGTCGATGCCCGCGATCAGCGCAGCCGAGATCCGGATCATGCTCGAGACGGTCTTCCGCGCGCGCACGCCGCGCCGCGTGGTCGTCGTGCTGGACTTCAACGCGTTCGCCGGCGCGCCGGATGCACGGCAGGACAGCGCTGGACCGATGCCGGCCTACCTGTACGATCGCAACCCGCTTAACGACCTGCCGTATGTGCTTTCCGGTACCGTTCTGCGAAAATCGGTCTCCATTCTGACGGACCGCGCGGACGAACCCTACCGCAGCGATGCCAACGCGCCGTGGTTCTGGGCCGACCGGATGACGTTCGGCAAGTCGGAAGTGCTGCGGGGCCTTGACCCCGCCAATATCAACGCGCGTTTCGCCCAGCCGACGCGAACGATTGCGGGCATGCGTGCGAGTTTCGAGCGCAACATTGCGCCCGTCCTGCGCGCTCACCCCGACACGCATTTCGACCTCGTCTGGCCGCCGTATTCGATACTCGTCTGGGTCGACTTCGCGCAGCGCCACCAGCTCGACGTGACGCTGGCGTTCAAGCGGTATGTCGTCGATGCCGTCCGGACGCTTGGGAACGTCGACGTCGTAGACTTGCAGGCCCACCCGGAAATCACGACCGACCTCGACCGTTACATGGACATTTATCATTTCGGGGCGGCGGTGAACCGCTGGATCATCGAACGCGCGTGTACCGGGCTCGATCGCGTGGACGCCGTGACGGCCGGCAGCGCAGAGTCGCAGTTGCGCGCGCAGCTGTCCGCGTGGCAACTTCCCGGCAACTGATCGGCCCTCACCCAGGAGCGGCGGCCATGGAACTCATCACCTGGAACGTGCAATGGTGTCGCGGCGTCGATCTTGCCGTGGACCCGGGGCGCGTCGTCGACGAGGCGCGTCGCCTTGCCGACTTCGACGTGCTGTGCCTGCAGGAAGTCGCGGACAACTACGCCGATCCGCGTCTACCCGGCAGCGACGGCAGCGATCAGTTTGGCGAGATCGCGGCGCTGCTTCCGGGTTACACGGCGATACCCGGCATCGCCGTCGACCAGCCCGGGGATGACGGGCGGCGGCGACGTTTCGGCAACATGATCCTGTCGCGGCTGCCCGTGATGCAGGTCTATCGTCACCTGCTGCCCTTTCCGCTCGACGCCGGCGTGCCTGGCATGCCGCGAATCGCGATCGAGGCGATCGTGCGCGCGCCGCTCGGCGATGTACGGATCATCACGACGCATCTCGAGTACTACTCGGCGCGGCAACGGATGGCACAGGTCGACGCGCTGCGCGCGATCTATGCGGGAGGGCACGCGTACGCACGCGACGCGCGGGTCACGATGAGCGACGGCGGGCCGTTCCAGACGCTGGTGCGGCCGCGTGCCACGGTGATCACCGGGGACTGCAACTTCGAGCCCGGCTCCGACGAGCATCGGCGGATGCTCGGACCTTTCGACGACGCCACGCCGCCGCTCGTCGATGCGTGGGAGGCCATTCATAGGGGCGCCGAACATCCGGCGACGTTCAAGATCTACGTCAAGAACACGCCGGACGAACCCGAGCTGCACTGCGACTTCATCTTCGTCGGCGACGATTTGCGCCCGCGCGTTCGCGGCATCCGCGTCGACGGCGCGACGCAGGCTTCCGATCACCAGCCGGTGATGCTGTCGCTCGCGTGACGATGCGCGATGCCTTGAATTGCCGGATGTGCGGAAACGCGGCATGAGCGATCCCGTCGTCGACGTCGTGATCCCGACGGAGGGCGACGCGTCGGTGGTGAGCCGCTGTATCCGCAGCATCCTCGCCGCCGACAGCGTGGCGCCGTTTGCGGTGATCGTCGTCACGCGCGGCGGCCGCGGAGACTTCTCTGAACTCGCGCGTGATGCCCGCGTATCGATCGTCCACGCCGCGACGGCGGATTGCGCCGCCGCGGCCATCGGGGTAGGCGTAGCCCGGCAC
>JBDTNI010000283.1:0-3701 GCA_039933815.1 Betaproteobacteria bacterium | reverse complement strand
CGCGTCGCGCGACGCCCCACGGTCCCCATTCGTCCTCGCCCGACGGGCCGAACAGCGCGAGCGTCGGCGTGCCCATCGCCGCGGCGATGTGCATCGGCGCCGTGTCGACGCCGACGAATGCGCGTGCGTTTGCCGAAAGCGCGGCGAGCTCGGGCAGCGACAGCGACCCGGTGAGGTCGACGACCGACGCGCGGCCCGACGGCGCCATCCTTGCGAGGATCGACGCCACGAGATCCCGCTCGCGCACATCCGGTGCGCCCGTCACGACGATGCGGTGCCCGGCGGCGGCGATGCGCGAGTACAGCGCCGCCGAGCGTTCGGCGGGCCAGCTCTTGAACATCCAGCGCGATCCCGGATGCGCATGGACGAACGACCTCGGCGTCAGAGCGTGCTCCGCAAGCAGCGCGCGAACGCGCGCGTGGGCGGCGCTTCCCGGGACGAGCACGACCTTCTTGTCCGCGGGGTCGGGATAGGCGCCAATGCGCCGCAGTGCGTCGAGGTTGGCCTCGACGGCGTGGCGGGGTGTGCGCTTCGGCAGCGGGTAGAAATGCGTGAATCCTCGTGCCCACAGCCAGCTGTCGCGGGCGCGGGCGCGGGTGACGGCGTAGCGCGGCCGCAGCAGATGCGCGAGCGTCGCGCCGCGCGGATGCTCCGTCAGGTGGATCAGCAGGTCGTAGTGCCGCGCGCGCAGCGTCCGGTAAAGCGCCCATTCGCCGGCCATTTGAGTCCGCAAACCGCGCCGTTTCCAGTCGCGATCGATTTCGTGAACGGCGCTGATCGCCGGATGGTTGGCGAGCATCGGCGCCGTATCGCGGTAGACCAGTGCGTCGATGTCGACGTGCGGCGCCAGACGCTTCAATGTCGAGAAGACGGGCGATGTCAGCAGCACGTCCCCGTGATGGCGCAGCTTCGTCACGAGCGCCCGGCGGATGTCGGCCAGCGGAACGGCGTCGGGCAGGTAGCTCGCCATGGGGGCAGACAATAGCAAACCCCGGCGTGTCCGCCGCCGGTTTTGTCAGCGCTCACTCGTCGCGGGATGCCCACTGCAGGCCGAGCTTGCCGGTTCGGGTTACAATTCGCCGACACGCGTCGCCCCGCGCGTTCCGTCGCCTTCCGCCATGCCGATCGATGCCGTCAACGCCGCCGTCAAAGCGCAGATCCTGGCCGAGGCGCTGCCCTATATCCGTCGCTTTCACGACCGGACGATCGTCGTCAAATACGGCGGCAACGCGATGACGGAGTCGTCGCTGAAGGCCGGATTCGCGCGTGACGTCGTAATGCTCAAGCTGGTCGGAATGAACCCGGTGATCGTCCACGGCGGCGGCCCGCAGATCGGCGACCTGCTCGCCAAGATGGGCATCACGAGCGAGTTTCGACAGGGCATGCGCGTGACCGACGAGCGGGTGATGAATGTCGTCGAGATGGTGCTGGGCGAGCTCAACCAGGAAATCGTCGGGCTCATCAACCAGCAGGGCGGTAAAGCGGTCGGCCTGACCGGCCAGGATGGCGCGTTCATCCGCGCCCGCAAGATGCTGCTCAAAAGCGATTCGGAGGCGGGCCGGTTCGTCGACATCGGACTCGTCGGCGAGATCGAGCACATCGACGCCGAACTGATCAGCCTGCTCGATTCGCGCGATTTCATCCCGGTGATCGCCCCGATCGGCGTTGGCGCCGAGGGCGAGGCCTACAACATCAATGCGGACTTGGTCGCGGGCAAACTGGCCGAGACGCTGCGCGCGGAGAAGCTGGTGCTGATGACCAACACGGTCGGGGTGCTGGACAGGGACGGCAAGCTCCTGACAGGCCTGACCGCGGGCGAGATCGACCTGCTGTTCGCCGATGGAACGATTCACGGCGGCATGCTGCCGAAGATGGGCTCGGCGCTCGATGCGGTCAGGAACGGCGTCAAGAGTTCGCACATCATCGACGGGCGCGTCCACCACGCGCTGCTGCTCGAGGTGCTGACCAACGAAGGCGTCGGTACGATGATCCGCGCCGACGACGCGCCGCCGCGTCGCGCCGGCTGACGCGTTTGCCGGGCGGACGAGCGATGGCGGGCAAACCGGGCGAGCGGAAGCTGCAGATCCTGCAGACGCTGGCGACGATGCTCGAGGCGCCGCGTGGCGAGAAGGTAACGACCGCCGCGCTCGCCGCACGTCTCGACGTGTCCGAGGCTGCGCTCTACCGGCACTTCGCGAGCAAGGCGCAGATGTTCGAGGGGCTCATCGAATTCATCGAGTCGACGGTGTTCTCGCTCGTCAACAAGATTCAGACGGAATCCGAGGATGGGGCCGCGCAGGCCGAGCAGACCGTGGTCATGCTGTTGCGGTTCGCCGAGAAGAATCAGGGGATGACGCGCGTGCTGATCGGCGATGCGCTCGTCAACGAGGACGAGCGGCTGCAGGTGCGTATCAACCAGTTCGTCGAAAAGCTGGAGGCTTCGCTGCGGCAGTCGCTGCGGATCGCCCAGGCCGCCAACGCCTGGCACGGCGATGCCGCCGCGGATTCGGCCGTGCTGATCGCGTACGTGGTCGGACGCTGGCAGCTGTTCGCGAAGTCGGGCTTCAAGCGGTCGCCGCAGGAAGGGTGGCCGCTGCAGCGCAAGTTCCTGTTCGGCTGAACGCGTGACGCGCGCAGTCCCGGCGGCGCCGCGAAGACGGAGTGGGGTGGCGATGAAACTCGAACGACTGGTTGCGATCGGTGTGGCGGCGCTGTCCGCGTTCGCAGGTGCGGTGTGCGCGCAGGTTTCCGTCCCGCCGCCCGCGCTCCCGTCGGCGGTTCCGCTGCCGGGCGTGGCGCTCCGGGTGCCCGCCGGTGCCGAAGTGCGCGAGAGCGCGGTAGCGCCGTCGCGCTGGCAGCAGGAGCTCGACCGCCTCGATGCCGACTTGCGGTTGCGGCTCCTGACGGCGAACGACCCGCTGACCGATTGGCTGGCCGCGGAGATCGACGCGACCGACATCGAATCCCAGGTGCGCCACTACGCGGCGGCGCGCGTGGGCGCACCCGCGGATCGCGTCTACCTGGCGGCGCTGGCGGTCGCCTGCCTGCAGCCGGTGCGCCCGACGCTGCCCGCCTGCGATGCCGTCGACCGCCTCGCCGACTGGTCGCGCCGGGATGCCGACAACGGCGTCCCGTCGATGCTGCTCGCCGGGCGTGCGCGCGTTCGCGGCGACAGCGATGCGGTGACCGCGTACATCGACCAGGCAGCGGCCGCGCCGCGGTTCGACGACTACGCCGCGCAGCAACCGCAACGCTGGTGGCAGTACCTGCGTACGCTGGACGTCGGTATCGATGCGGCGGCGAAAGCCCGCGCCGCGGCGAACTATGGCGCAGGCAACGAATTGGCGTGGGCGCCATCGCTGCGCGCGGTGTGCGTCGACGGCCGGCGCAGCGACCGGATGCGCACCGTGTGTGCGGCGCTCGGCCAGTCGCTGTCGGCGCGCGGCGCGACGTTCGCGCTGCGTCGCGCCGGCGCGCGCGTCGCCGAAATCAACGCGGCGGACGCGGGGGCGCGGTCGGCCGCGCAGTCGCGCAATGCTCGCCTGCTGGCGGCGAGTGCGCGATGCGCGCAGGTGGAGCCCGATTTCGCCGCGGCGCTCGAGTCGCCCGACGCCGCGTCGCGCGCTCGCGGTGTCGAGCAGTTCGCCGCGTGGGCCGACGCGCGCGCGCAATTCGGCGAGGTCGTCGCGTGCGAGCGCGTC
>JBDTNI010000282.1:0-3783 GCA_039933815.1 Betaproteobacteria bacterium | reverse complement strand
CGCGCCGCAGGTCGCGATCGTCCATCCGGAACCCGAGTGGCTCGACGAGGTGCAGCTCCGTGCCGGTGTTGGCCGTCAGCCGGATGACGTTGCCGGTGTTCGGCGGAATTTCGGGGTGGACGAGGACGACGGCGAACATGGCGTTGAGGTCGTCGCACGGGTGCCGCGCGCGGGCCGGTCATGGTAACCCCGGCCACCCGCGCGGGCCCGGGGCGGCCGATGCCGGTGTACGGGCGACCACCCACGCTTCGACCCGCGCGGCACCGGCGTCGAGTGTGGCCGCCGCGGCCGCGCCGAGCGTGGCGCCGGTTGTCATCACGTCGTCGACGAGTGCGATGCGCAGTCCCGGAAGTGGGGTCGTGCACTCGTACGCGCCGCGGACGTTGCGCAGGCGCGCGTCGCGGGCGAGGCCCGCCTGCGGCGGCGTGTCGCGGATTCGTTGCAACGGGTTGCGCAGCGGCAGTTCCATCCGCCGCGCGAGCCGGCGGGCGATTTCCTGCGCGTGGTTGAAACCGCGCGCGCGCTGCCGCGCACGCGACAGCGGCACGGCGACGACAATGTCCACGGCCGGTGGGCCGTTGGCGACGAGCACGTCGCCGAGCACGGACGCGAACGTATCCGCGAGCGCCAGCGTCGCGCCGTACTTGAACGATTGCAACAGCCGATCCGCGGGAAAAACGTAGTGCCACGCCGCCACGGTGCGCGAGAATGGGGGCGCTGCGACGACACAGGCGGCGCACGCGGCGCCCCCCGGCGACGCAACGCCGCAGCGCGGGCACCCCGGTGGCATCGAGGGCATCGCGTCGTGGCAATCGGCGCACAGCATCGCGTCCGCGCTGGCTGCCGTGCAGAGCAGGCAGCGCTGCGGCAGCGCGCCACGCAGCGCGCGCAGGCCGGACGCGGCGAGAAAATCGAGCGCCGCGGTGCCGAGGCGGGCTCCATTGTCAAATTTTTTGCCGCCAAAGTTTGACAACATGCGATAGTCCCTTCATGCCAATGGCATCCATCCGGCGGATCGGGCGAGTCGCGTTCGCAACGGCCCCCTCGCGCGCGGGTCCTGGCAGATCGCCCGCGGGCCCGCCCGACGTTGCGAAGCATCGCGCGCGGGCGTTCGCCGTGCCATCGGCCGTGCGGCCGATCGTCGGCGCCAGTGCCGTCGGGATGGGCCGACGATGAGTGCGTCGATCGCGGCGCTGACGTCCGCGCGCCCGCGCGGCCACGTGCCGGATCTCGATGCGATCGAGGCGCTGTTTGCACTCCCGTTCGGGGACTTGCTGCTGCGCGCGCAGCACGTGCATCGCGCGCATCACGCGGCGAATGCCGTGCAGCTGTCGACGCTGATGTCGATCAAGACGGGCGGCTGCCCCGAGGACTGCGGCTACTGCCCGCAGGCTGCGCGCCATCATGCCGGCGTGGCCAGCGAGGGCCTCGTCGACGTCGATCGCGTCGTCGCGGCAGCGACCGCGGCGCGCGCTGCCGGCGCAACGCGCTTCTGCATGGGCGCCGCGTGGCGCGGCCCCAAGGCGCGCGATCTCGATCCCGTCTGCGAAATGGTGGCGGCCGTCAAGGCGCTCGGGCTCGAGACGTGCTGCACGCTGGGAATGCTCAAGGACGGTCAGGCCGAGCAGCTGAAAGACGCGGGCCTCGACTATTACAACCACAACCTCGATACCGCGCCGGAGTTCTACGGCGATATCGTTTCGACGCGCGACTACCGCGATCGGCTCGACACGCTCGCGCGCGTGCGCGGCGCGGGCCTCGCCGTGTGCTGCGGCGGAATCGTCGGGATGGGTGAGTCCCGCCGGCAACGGGCGGCGCTGATCGCGCAGCTCGCCGCCCTTGCGCCCGAATCGGTTCCCATCAACCATCTCGTTCAGGTCGAGGGCACTCCGCTCCATGCGCGCTTCAATGGCCAGTCGGTGCTCGATCCGCTGGAGTTCGTGCGCACGATCGCCGTGACCCGCGTGACGATGCCGCGCGCGATGATCCGGCTGTCCGCGGGGCGGCGCGAACTCGGCGAAGCGGTGCAGGCACTCTGCTACCTCGCGGGCGCGAATTCGGTGTTCTACGGCGACCGCCTGCTGACAACCGGAAATCCGGATGTCGACGCCGATCGCACGTTGTTCGACAAGCTGGGCCTGGTTCCCGCGTGACCGGGCGGCGCGCGCGTGTCGCGCATCCGCCGCCCGTCCGGCCGATTCGCCGCGCGACGGCGCGTTGATCCGCCCGCGAACGCTCCCCTGTGGAAGTCTGCCGTCCGGCAATCGCTGAACTCGAGCGCGAGCTCTCGCGCCGTCGCGCCGAGGGTCTCGAGCGAACGCGGCGCATCGTCGATTCGCCGCAGGGTGTCCGGCTGCGCATCGGCGACAGGACGCTGCTCGCGTTCGCGAGCAACGATTATCTGGGCCTGGCGAACGCGCCCTCCGTGGCCGCGGCGGCCGTTGCCGCGATCGGGCGTTTCGGCGTCGGTGCCGCGGCGTCGCATCTCGTCGTTGGACATGGGACGGCGCACGACGCGCTCGAGTGCGCACTCGCGTCGTTCGTCGACCCGTGCGACGGTGCCCGCGCGCTGACGTTTTCGAGCGGCTACCTCGCCAACCTCGCGATCCTGTCGACGCTGGCCGGGCGCGGCGACGCGATCGTTGCCGATCGAAAAAACCACGCGTGCCTGACGGACGGCGCGCTGCTGTCGCGTGCGAAGTTCATCCGCTACCGGCACGCCGCCGTCGACGAGATCGCGTCGCTGCTGGCGACTACCCCCGGACGCCGGCGCTTCATCGTCACCGATGCGATATTCAGCATGGACGGCGACATCGCACCGCTGCCCGAGCTGCTGCGGCTCGCTGAAGCGTTCGATGCCTGGCTGGTCGTGGACGACGCGCACGGTTTCGGCGTACTCGGCGGCGGTCGCGGGACGCTGGCGCATTTCGGCCTGCGTTCCGATCGCATTGTCTACATGGGTACGCTCGGCAAGGCCGCCGGCGTGGCGGGCGCGTTCGTCGCCGGCCACCCGAGCGTGATCGAGACGCTGCTGCAGTCGGCGCGCGCCTATGTGTACACGACCGCCGCGCCGCCGCTGCTCGCCGCCGCGCTGTCGGCGGCACTGGATGCGATCCGCGACGGCGACGACCGGCGCGCGCACCTCGCTGCGCTGATCCGGGCGTTCCGCGACGGCGCCGTGGGCCTCGGTTGGACGGTGCTCCCCTCGTCGACGCCCATCCAGCCGATCATCATCGGCGATGCCGCTGGCGCGGTGAGGGCGTCGCAGGCGCTGCAGGACCGCGGCATCCTCGTCCCGGCCATCCGGCCGCCCACGGTAGCCGCTCACACGTCGCGGCTGCGCGTTTCGCTGTCGGCCGCGCACTCGCTGAACGACGTCGCAATGCTGACGGCGGCGCTGCGCGACGTGGCGACGGAAATGCGGTGAACGCGCGGGACCCGCGCCTGTACGTCGAATCCGCGGGAGCAGGCGCGCCGCTCGTGCTGCTGCACGGCTTCGCGATGCACGGCGGAATCTTCGAACCGCTGCTCCCGGCGCTTTCGACACGCTACCGCGTGCACGTCGTGGACCTGCCGGGCCACGGGCGTTCGGCGCCGGGCGACGCCGACGACCTCGCTTCGCTCGCGCAAGCGGTCGCCGCCGCGTTGCCGGACATGGACGAGCCCGCGACGCTGCTCGGTTGGTCGCTCGGCGGGCAGGTTGCGCTGCAAATGGCGACTGCGCATCCGTCGCGCATACGACGGCTGGTGTTGGTTGCGACGTCGCCGGCGTTCGTGCGGCGC
>JBDTNI010000281.1:0-3813 GCA_039933815.1 Betaproteobacteria bacterium | reverse complement strand
ACTCCAACCGCGAGATCTTTTTGCGCGAGCTGATCTCGAACGCGTCCGACGCGTGCGACAAGCTGCGCTTCGAGGCGCTCGACAACCCCTCGCTGTTCGAGGGCGACGGTGAACTGGGGATCCGCGTCGGCTACGACAAGGAGCAGCGCACGATCACCGTCGCCGACAATGGCATCGGCATGAACCGCGAGGAGCTGATCGAGAACCTGGGCACGATCGCCAAGTCCGGCACGCGGGAATTCTTTTCGTCGCTCACCGGCGATCAGCAGAAGGACGCCCACCTGATCGGCCAATTCGGCGTCGGCTTCTACTCGTCGTTCATCGTTGCGGACAAGGTGTCCGTCGTCAGCCGCCGCGCGGGCGACGCGCCCGAGCACGGAGTGCGGTGGGAGTCGGACGGCGGCGGTGAATTCTCGATCGAACCGATCGACAAACCGTCGCGCGGGACCGAAATCACTTTGCATCTTCGTCCCGATCAGGACGATCTTCTGTCCGGCAGCAAGCTGCGGTCGATCGTGCGACGTTATTCGGATCACATCGTCCAGCCGATCGTGATGACCCAGGAAACGTGGAAAGACGGCAAGCAGGAGAAGACGTCGGAGGACGAGACCGTCAACCAGGCGTCGGCGCTGTGGGCGCGTCCGAAAAGCGAGATCACCGACGACCAGTACAAGGAGTTCTACAAGCACGTCGGGCACGATTTCGACGATCCGCTCGCCTGGAGCCATGCGCGGGTCGAAGGGCGCCAGGAGTACACGGAACTGCTGTACCTCCCGGCGCACGCGCCGTTCGACCTGTGGGACCGCACGGCGCGACATGGGATTCGACTGTACGTGCGGCGCGTGTTCATCATGGACGACGCGGAGCAGCTGCTGCCGACGTATCTGCGATTCGTGCGCGGCATCGTCGACTCGAACGACCTGCCGCTCAACGTGTCGCGCGAGATCCTGCAGGAATCGCGCGACATCGAAGCCATTCGCGGAGGGTGCACGAGGAAAGTCCTCGACCTTCTGACGAACCTCGCCGCGGACGAGCCGGACAAGTTCGCGACGTTCTGGCGCGAATTCGGCAGCGTTCTCAAGGAAGGGGCCGGCGAGGATGCGGCCAACAAAGACCGGATCGCGACGCTGCTGCGGTTCGCGTCGACGCGCGCCGACACCGCCGACGAGACCGTGTCCCTCGCCGAATACGTCGGCCGCATGAAGGAGGGCCAGGGCAAGATCTATTACGTGACGGCAGAATCGTTCAACGCCGCCCGCAACAGCCCGCACCTCGAGGTGTTCCGCGGCAAGGGCGTCGAGGTGCTGCTGCTGGCCGACCGCGTCGACGAGTGGGTCGTCAGCCATCTGACGGAGTTCGAAGGCAAGCCGCTGGCGTCGATCGCGCGCGGCGGTCTCGATCTCGGCGGCCTGGAGGACGCGGGCGACAAGGAGGCCGTAGCTAAAGACGCGGAAGAGTCGAAGGAATTTTTGGACCGGGTGAAAGCCACGCTCGGCGACCGCGTCAAGGACGTGCGCGTCACCCGCAGGCTGAACGAATCGCCGGCGTGCCTCGTCGCCGACGAGCACGACGTGAGTGCCAACCTTGCGCGCATGCTCAAAGCCGCGGGCCAGCCCGCCCCGTCGTCGAAGCCGATCCTCGAAATCAACCCGCGCCATCCGATCGTCGTCCGGCTTCGCGGCGAGGATCAGCACTTCGACGCGTGGGCAAACGTCCTGTTCGACCAGGCCCTGCTCGCCGAAGGCGGCCAGCTCGACGATCCCGCCACGTTCGTCCGCCGCGTCAACCAGCTGATGCTGGAACTCGGCGGTGGCCCGCACCCCGCGTCGACGGACGCCGGATGACGCGTTTCGCGCGCCTGCGCGGGCGATGAGGATTCGATCGCATCTGACGCTGCTCGCGGCGGGGGCGATGGTGCCCGTGCTCGCGTTCGCCGTGCTCCTTTCGGCCGTGCTGCTGAAGCAGGACAACGCGATGGTGCAGCGTGGCGCGCTCGATCGGGCGCGCGCGATGACGAGCGCCGTCGACGCGATGCTGGACGGCGCGGTGACGACGGTCAATGCGCTCGCGTCGTCGTCGGCGCTGGCCGCCGACGATTTCGCTTCCTTTCACGCCGAGGCGACACGCGTGCTCGCCACGCAATCGGCGTGGACGGACGTCACGCTGACGAAGCCTTCGGGCGAAAAACTGGTCGACGTGTCGGTTCCGTACGGCAGTCCGCTGCCGCCTGTCCTCGACCTGGTCAGCGTGCGCGTCGCCGTTGAATCGAGGCGGCCGACGATCGGCATCGTGTCCGCCGGACGCGCGGCCATGGTCGGGGTGCCCGTCCGCGTGCCGGTGGTCCGCGACGGCGTCGTCCGCTACGTGCTGAGCGCGATCGTGCGGCCCGATTACTTTGGAGAGTTGATCGCGCAGCAGCGCCTGCCGGACGGGTGGATCGGCGGAATCGTCGATTCGAGCGGGCATTTCATTGCGCGCGTCCCCAAAAGGCCCGTCGGCGACCTCGCGTCGGTCCCGTTTCGCGAGGCGCTGCTGAAGGCGCCGGAAGGGTGGTATCGCGGCCTGACCGTCGAGGGCCGCGACACGTACACGGCGCACGTGCGCTCCCCGCTCACCGGCTGGGGCATCGGGCTCGCGATTCCGGCCGACATCGTGCTCGAGGGATTCAGGAAGACCGCGTGGCTGATCGGCGCCGGCGTGCTCGGGTCGATTGGCGTGGCGATGTTCATCGTCGGCGTCAGCGGACGCCGGATCGTTCGCCCGATCGTATCGCTGGCAACCGTGGCGCGGTCGGTGGGGCGCGGTGATGCGACGGCCACAACGGTCAGCGGCGGCGTCGAGGAGGTGACGGCCGTCGCGGCGGCACTGCGCGACGCGGACGTCGCGGTCCGCGAGCGCCAGTCGCTGATCCAGCGCGAAAAGGAAGCGCTCCAGGCCGCCGATCGCGCGAAGGACGAGTTCATTGCGGCGCTGAGCCACGAGCTGCGCAACCCGCTTGCCGCGCTGACGACGGCTTCGCACATACTCCGGACCGCCACGCCGACGGACACCGCGGCGACCGACGCGCGGCGCGTTGTCGACCGGCAGACGCGGCACATGTCGCGGATGATCGAGGACCTGCTCGACGTCAGCCGGATCATCATGGGCAAGGCCAACCTCGTGCCCGAGCGGCTCGATCTCGCCGACGTCGCCTTCAGCACGGTCGCCACGTGGCGCTCGAGCGGCCGGCTTGCCGAGCGCGTCGTCACGGTCGGGGCCGAACCGGCGTGGGTGCTGGTCGACCGGACGCGCATCGAGCAGGTGCTGGCCAACCTGCTCGACAACGCCGTGAAGTTCACCACCGAACACGCGCAGATCGCCGTCGGCGTGCAGCGGATGGGCGACACCGTCGCGCTGTCGGTCACCGACGACGGCGCCGGATTGCCACCTGAACTGCTTGAGCGGGTGTTCGACGTGTTCGTGCAGGGCGCGCAGGGTGTCGGGCGCGCGAAAGGCGGCATCGGCGTCGGGTTGTCCCTCGTGCGCCGACTCGTCGAACTGCAGGGCGGCACCGTGGATGTCGCGAGCGATGGTGCAGGCAAGGGCGCGGTCTTCACCGTGCGCCTTCCGGCCGTCGACGCCCCGCCTTCGACCGCCGCGCCGACACTTGCCGGTCCGCCTGATCCCCGCCCGTGTCGCGTGCTTCTCGTCGAGGACAACACCGACGCGCGCGAGATGCTGAAGCAGGTACTCGAAATGGAGGGGCACGACGTGGTGGAGGCCGCCGACGGGTTGTCGGGCGTAGCCGCAGGCGAAGCCCACGACATCGATGTC
>JBDTNI010000280.1:0-3829 GCA_039933815.1 Betaproteobacteria bacterium | reverse complement strand
CGGCGATGCTCGCCGGCATCGCGTTCAACGCCGCCGGCTGCCACCTGCCGCACGGGCTTTCCTACGCGGTCTCGGGACTCGTCAAGGACCGGCACATCGACGGCTACCCCGCCGACAAGCCGCTGATTCCGCACGGCATGGCCGTCGTCCTGAACAATCCGTCGGTGTGGCGGCAGACCGGCGTCGCTCACCCCGAGCGTCACCTGCGCGGTGCCCGCGCGCTCGGCGCGTCGGTCGACGGCGCCGCGCCGGAAGATGCGGGCGACGTCCTCGCCGCGCGCGTCATCGAGCTGATGCGCGCCACGCGGATGCCCAACGGCCTTGCAGCACTGGGGCTCGATGACGCGCACGTGGAGGCGCTCGCCGAAGGCGCCGAGCCGCAGTATCGCGTGATCCGGAATGCACCGATCGACGTCGGCGCCGCCGAGCTCCGCGCGCTGTTCAGGTCGGCGATGCGCTACTGGTAGCGAGCAACGCCCGCGCGCGTTCAGCGATCGTTCGCCGCCGACAGCCGCCGCAATTCGCCGGTGCGAGCGGCACCGTCGGGCGCCGGTGCGGGTGCATCGGTCATGACGGTGCGCTCGACCCGCCGCGCCGGCAGTCTGACGGCGAACGCGCTGCCGCGTCCGCGTTGGCTGCCGATCTCGAGATCGGCCTGGTGCCGCAGCAGCACGTGCTTGACGATCGCGAGCCCGAGTCCCGTGCCGCCCGTGGCGCGCGAGCGGCTTCGATCGACGCGGTAGAAGCGCTCGGTGAGCCGCGGGATGTCCTGGTCGGCGATCCCGATGCCGGTGTCCGTGACCGAGAACACGCCCGTGCCGTCGTCGTCGACGCGCCACGCGAGCGTCACCGTGCCGCCGGCCGGCGTGTAGCGGACGGCGTTGCTGACGAGGTTGCCGAACGCGCTCGCGAGCTCGTCGCGGCTGCCCCGCACGATGGCCGCCTCGCCGATGTCGAGCGAAACGACATGCGCGCCCTTCGACAGCGCCTTCGCGTCCGCGGAGAGCGCCACGAGGAGGGGAACGATCGCGAACGGCTCGTCGTGGATGGGATTCTGCTCGCTCTCGAGAGCCGACAGCGTCAGGAGGTCGGCGACGAGACGTTGCATGTTGCGCGCCTGCTCCTGCATCAGTTGCAGGAAACGCTTCTGCTGACGCTCGTCGATCTCGATGTCCTGCAGCGTCTCGATGAAACCGGTGATCACCGTCAACGGCGTCTTGAGCTCGTGCGACACGTTGGCGATGAAGTCGCGCCGCATCCTCGCCACCGCCTCGACCTCGGTGACGTCGCGCGACATCAGCAGCTTCTGGTCGGCGGCGAACGGCACGAGCTGCAGCGCAAGCCGACGGCCGCTGTCGCGGTTCGACGCGACGACGATCGACGCCGCGTAGTCGCCGGTCTCGACATAGCGCAGGAACTCGGGATTGCGCACCAGGTTGACGATCGGCTGGCCGCGATCGCGCGCCACGTCGAGACCGAGGTGGACGAGCGCGCGGGCATTCGCCCTGTCGATGCGATTCGCCGCGTCGAGCACGACGACGCCGTCGGGCAGCGCGGCGGCCGCAAGCTGGAAGCGATCGATGATGTGTCGCAGGTCGCGCTCGTAGGCGCTGCGGGCCCGCATTCGCCGGTAGATTGCGGTGAACAGCGCCGACCAGACGCCCCGCCCCTCGGGAACGTCCGCTTCGGCGGGACCGGCCGCCCAGTCGCCGATGCGCTGCAGGTGAACGAGATGAAACGCGACGACGCCGCCGGCGCCACCCGCGAGCACCGCGAGCGCGACGCCGGTGCCGGCCAGCGCCCAGGCGACGAGTGTCGACGCCGCCACGCACGCCGGCGCGACGAGCCCGCGCCGCACGAGCGCTTTCATTCGTCGGTCACGGCGGGACGTCGCGCGGCGCTGCGGGCGATGCGTCGCTCGAACCCGGGACGAGTCGATACCCGCTGCCCCGCACGGTCTCGATCATGCGATCGGCGCCGAACGGCGCGAGCGCGACGCGCAGGCGCCGGATGTGCACGTCGACGGTCCGCTCCTCGATGTCGACGTGGTCACCCCACACCTTGTCCAGAACCTGCGCGCGGCTGTGCAGGCGCTCGGGCCGCGCCATCATGAAACGCAGCAGCCTGAACTCGGTGGGCCCGAGATCGACGTCGTGGCCGGCGGCCGTCACGCGGTGCGTGAGCGGGTCGAGTCTGAGAGGACCGACCACCAGCGTTTCGTTCGCCGCTTCGGGTGCCTTGCGGCGAAGCACGGACTTGATCCGCGCCTTGAGCTCGCGAACGCTGAACGGCTTGGTCACGTAGTCGTCGACCCACGACTCGAGCCCGGCGACGCGGTCGGATTCTTCGCCGCGGGCAGTGACCATGATGATCGGCAACGCGCGCGTGCGCGGATCGCCGCGCAACTGCCGCGCCAGCGCCAGCCCGGACTGGCCCGGCAGCATCCAGTCGAGCAGCAGCAGGTCCGGCAGCTGCCGTCGCAGCTGCTGCATCGCGCTCTCGGCGTCCGCCGCCGCGACGACGTCGTAGCCCGCGTCGGCTAGGTTGAACTGCAGGAGCTCCATGATCGCCGGCTCGTCCTCGACGACGAGGATCGTGGGCATCACCGCTGCGCGAGTTCGGCGCGGATCTCGTCGGCGGTCGCGTGACGGACGTCCTTGCCGTTCACGACCTGCACGACGGCTTCCGCGATGTTCTTGGCGTGGTCGCCGACACGCTCGATCGATTTCGCGATGAAGACGATCTCCAGCGCCGGCGTGATCGTGCGCGGATCCTCCATCATGTAGCTGATCAGCTGGCGCAGAATCGACGCGAACGCCGCGTCGACGTCGGCGTCACGCTCGATCACCTCGGCCGCAGCGACGACGTCGAGCCGGGCGAACGCGTCCAGCGCAAGTCGCAGCATCGTCATCGCGTGCTCGAGCGCGTTCGACGTGTCGAAATAGCGGACGCGGGCAAGCCGGTCGCTGCGCGTCTGCGAGGCGCGGTAAGCCACCTTCTTGACTTCGTCACCGATGCGCTCGAGGTCGTTGACGATCTTGCTGACGGTGAGCACCATCCGCAGATCGACCGCCGTCGGTTGCCGCTTCGCGATGATCTGCGCGCATTGCTGGTCGATCGTAACCTGCAGACGGTTGATCGCCGCCTCGTCGGCACCGACCGCGTCGGTGCGGCGCGAGTCGTCGTCCTTCGCGAGGGCGTCCATCGCGCGCGTCAGCTGCTGCTCGACGATGCCGCCCATCGACAGCACGCCCGAGCGGATCGCCTCCATTTCCGCGTCGAATTGCTTGTTCGTGTGGTCGCTCATTGCACTTCTCCGCCGGATGCGCCCGGCTGGCCGCCGTTATCCGAACCGGCCGGTGATGTAATCCTCGGTTTCCTTGCGCGACGGCTTGAGAAAAATCTGGTCGGTCTCGCCGAACTCGATCAGCTCGCCAAGGTACATGTACGCCGTCCGGTCGGAAACCCGCGCGGCCTGCTGCATGTTATGCGTGACGATCACGATCGTGTAGTCGGCCTTGAGCTCCGAGATGAGCTCCTCGATCTTCGCCGTCGATATGGGGTCGAGCGCGGACGTCGGCTCGTCCAGCAGCAGCACCTCCGGCCGCACGGCGACGGCGCGCGCGATGCACAGCCGCTGCTGCTGGCCGCCGGAAAGCGCCATGCCCGACTGCTTCAGCTTGTCCTTCACCTCGTCCCACATCGCGGCCTTCGACAGCGCCCATTCGACGCGCTCGTCCATCTCGCGCGCCGACGGGCTTTCGTACAACCGCACGCCGAACGCGATGTTGTCATAGATCGACATCGGGAACGGCGTCGGCTTCTGGAA
>JBDTNI010000279.1:0-3837 GCA_039933815.1 Betaproteobacteria bacterium | reverse complement strand
TGATGCTGCACGATCGAACCGACGCCGGGACGATCGTTGCGTTCATCTCGGGTCTCAATCGGATGAACGTGCCGTGGCGCGATCTGATGAACTGGTTTCGCGATCTGACCAACGCCGGCACGAAGTATCGGCTGATTGCAACCGAGGTGCGCGACGAGCGCGCGCGGCCGCAGCCGGCGGCGCCGATGGCGATCGACGAGCGCGCGGTCTAGCGCGGTCAGCCCGTCGTCGCGACGACGCGCGTTCCGGCCAACCGGTCGTGCAGGAACTGGCCGTCGCGGTCGACGAGCGCCCACGCGTAGTTGACGAGCAGCAGCGGCGCCGCGTAGCGCCCGAGGCCTGCCGGCCGAAGCGCGGCGTACGCGGCGATCGCCGTCCCCGGTCCTACCCATCCCGCGGCGTAGCGCAACAGCGCCGTCCGGCGCGTCAACGGAGCGCCGCGCCGATCGACGAGGGCGAGCCGCCACGTTTTCTGGGGCAGCGTGCGCCGTCCGTCGCTCCAGAGCCACGTGAAGTACATCGCCGCGCCCGCGGCCAGCACGCAGAACGTCATTGCGCGCACGAAGACCGGAGGGATCGTCAGCGATGGCGTACGGACCGGCGTGACGAGGGGAATCAGCACGAAGCCGGCGACCAGCGCGAGTGCGACGAGCAGCACCGCTTCGTACGACAGCGCACCCACGCGCCTCGGCAAGGACGCGAGCGTCGTCACGCCGGTTCCGGGCACGATGCACTCCGCATCGCTCACCGTTCAGCGGGCGCGGGCGGTGCGGCCGGAGCGGCTCGAGGCGGTGGGGAGGGTGTCGGGGCCGGACCCGGCACGGCGCGCAGCGGCTGCGACGCCGGCGGTCGGGCGGCTGCCGGCGCGCGCGGCGGTCGGGCGGCGAGTTCGCGCTTCCTCTCCGGTGGCAGGCTCTGATACTCCTCCCACTTCTCGCGCACCTCGCCTTTCTTGTCCGGCGGCAGCGACTTCAGCGACCTGTAGCGCTCGCGCGCCGCATTGCGCTGGTCCGGCGTCAGCCGCGACCATTCCTGCATTTGCGTCCGGATGCGCTGCTGCTCCTCGGTTTTGAGCGTCGGGTAGCGACGGGCGAGTCCCAGCCACTTCTGCTTGCGCTGCGCGTCGAGGTTGTTCCAGTCGGAGGCGAGAGGGGCAAGCACCTGGCGGTCCCGTTCGGCGAGGTCGCCCCACGCGGGCGAGCGAAGCGTGATCTGCCCGTGCGCGCCACCCGCGGCAACCGCCAGGACGACGAGCGCGGCGCTCAATATTCGAATGTGGTCCGAAGCCAATTCTGGAACCCCCCGTCCAGATAGGCGTCGATCGGCAGGTCCGACGCGAGCAGGTGAAGGTCGATGTCCTCGAATTCGCGCACCTGCTGCACCGCGTGCCATTGCTGGTACCCAAAGCCAAGCCCGGCTACCAGCAGGGCGACGCCCAACCAGCCCGCCGCCGGGATGCCCCGGCCGCCGGAGCGGGTCGACGCCCTTCCGCCGGCCCTGACAAAAGCCGGCTCCACCTCGCGTACGGGCGCGGGTTCGAGCGCCGCAAGCGCGGCCGCGCGCGCCTGCTTCAGCCGATAGGCGGCGCCGGGGCGCAGTGCCGCCGCGCCGGCGTCGAGCCGGGCGGTCACCTGATGGGCAAATCTGGATTCTTGGTCGTTCATAGCGTGATTCCCCGGGCCCTGAGCAATTCGGCCAAGGCATGGACTGCGCGAGAGCAGTGCGTCTTGACGCTGCCCTCCGAACACCCCATCGCGGCCGCCGTTTCCGCCACGTCCAGTTCCTCCCAGTAACGTAACAGGAACGCCTCGCGTTGACGCGCCGGCAATCTTGACAGCGCCTGCTCGATCAACCGGACTGTCTGCGCCTGCTCGGCGTTGGCCGCCGGGTCGGCGGCGATGTTCGTGTCCGTCCGTGACTGCAGGGTCTCGAGCGGATCGTAGTCGTCGTCCTTGTCGTCGCGGTGCCCGAACGCCGACAGCAGTGTCGTCCACGTCGAGCGCACCTTCTGCCGCCGGAAGTGATCGTGGATCGTATTCTGCAGGATGCGCTGGAACAGCATCGGCAGCTCGGCAGCGGGTTTTGCCGAATAATTCTCGGTCAGCTTCAGCATCGCATCCTGGACGATGTCCAGCGCGGCATCCTCGTCGCGGACGGCGAACATTGCCTGCTTGAAGGCGCGGCGCTCGACGTCCGCGAGCAAGCGGGAGATTTCCTGAGGTGAGGCCAGTTTGATAGTCCTGTGGGCGCGGCGATTATAGGCGGATGTGGGTCCGCTGCCGGCCCGGCGCAACGGCGCCGCGTGTCGATGCTGCGTCGTAGCAATCGGCGGCTTGACCCGCGTCCATATTTACCGGTACTGTCTCGGTTGCCGGTTCGCGAGACCGGTTGCTGCAACGCAACAAAGGCCGTTGATACTCCCTCTGCGCCGCCACGAGCGGCAACGAGATTCCCTTGGAGTCGGCCTCGCTGCCCCACATCGCGGCTTTTCTACCCGATCGAGCCAACGGGCGCGCGCTCCACGCGAGTGCGACCGGCAGTTTAGGAACCTGCAAAGGTTCAATGGAGCCGTTGCGCGTGTCGCGCGGTCGGGCTCGTTCATCGGCACAAGGGCGTTGACGATCATGGAATTGACGGGTGCGGAAATCCTGATCCGCTGTCTGCAGGAGGAAGGCGTCGAATACGTCTTCGGCTATCCGGGCGGCGCGGTGCTGAACATCTACGACGAGCTCTTCAAGCAGACGCGCGTCAAGCACGTTCTCGTGCGCCACGAGCAGGGCGCCGTCCACGCTGCCGACGGTTATTCGCGGTCGTCGCTGAAAATCGGCGTCGCGCTCGTCACGTCGGGGCCGGGGGTCACGAATGCGGTCACCGGCATCGCCACCGCGTACATGGATTCGATCCCGATGGTGATCATCACCGGCCAGGTACCGACCGCCGCGATCGGGCAGGATGCGTTCCAGGAATGCGACACGGTCGGCATCACGCGGCCGTGCGTCAAGCACAACTTCCTCGTCAAGAACGTCGCCGACATCGCGCTGACGATGAAAAAGGCGTTCTACCTGGCGACGACCGGGCGGCCCGGACCGGTGCTCGTCGACGTGCCGAAGGACATCTCCCAGGCGCTGGCGGAGTGGAGCTATCCCAAGACGGTGTCGATGCGGTCGTACAACCCGGTGACCAAGGGGCACGCCGGCCAGATCAAGAAGGCGGTACAGCTTCTGCTCGATGCGAAGCGGCCGATGGTCTATACGGGCGGCGGCGTCATCCTGAACAACGCGTCCGACACGTTGACGCGCCTGGTGCGGCTGCTCGGCTTTCCGTGCACGAACACGTTGATGGGCCTCGGCGGCTTCCCGGCGACCGATCCACAGTTCACCGGGATGCTCGGCATGCACGGGACCTACGAATCCAACATGGCGATGCAGAACTGCGACGTGCTGCTCGCCGTCGGCGCGCGCTTCGATGACCGCGTGATCGGCAACCCGGCCCATTTCTTCCGGGCCGACCGCAAGATCATCCATATCGACATCGACCCGTCGTCGATCAGCAAGCGCGTCAAGGTCGACGTGCCGATCGTCGGTTACGTCGGCGACGTGCTGTCCGAGATGGCGAAGATCGTCGAGTCGTCGCCGACGCGTCCCGATGCCGCGGCGCTCAAGGCGTGGTGGGCCGAGATCAAGGAATGGCAGCGCAAGGACTGCCTGCGTTACGACAAGTCCAGCAAGCTCATCAAGCCGCAGTTCGTCGTCGAGAAGCTCTACGAGGCGACCGGCGGCGATGCGTTCATCACGTCCGACGTCGGCCAGCACCAGATGTGGGCGGCGCAGTACTACA
>JBDTNI010000278.1:0-3856 GCA_039933815.1 Betaproteobacteria bacterium | reverse complement strand
CGCGAAGACGGTGGTGGTCGCGACGTGGAACATCCACGGCGCGATTGGCGGCGACCGTCGTTACGCGCCGGATCGGATCATCGGCGTGCTGAAGGAGATCGACGCGGACGTCGTCGCGCTGCAGGAGGTCGCGCCCGTGCGCGCGCATCGCGATTTCCTGGCGCATCTCGAGCAGTCGACCGGTTTCGCGGTCGTCGCGGGGCTCTTGCCCCAGCGCCACGGCTCGGACTTCGGCAACGCGGTGCTGTCGCGCTATCCGATGTCGAACGTGCGGCGGCTCGACCTGTCGGTCGGTCACTACGAGCCGCGCGGGGCGCTCGATGTTTGCATCGACACCGGCTCGACGCACCCGCTACGGGTGATTGCAACCCATCGGGGACTGCGGCCGGGCGAGCGGCGCGAGCAGGTGGGTCGCATCGTGTCGGCAATCGCGCGCGACGTCCCGCACCCGACGCTGCTGATGGGCGATCTCAACGAGTGGTACCTGTGGGGTCGACCGCTGCGATGGCTGCACGGGCACTTCGGGCACAACCCGCGAACACCGCGCACCTTTCCCTCGCATCGACCGCTGTTCGCGCTCGACCGCATCTGGGTCTCGCCCACCGGCGCGCTGCGCAAGCTCGGCCGGCACGCGACGCCGCTCGCGCGCGCCGCCTCCGACCATCTGCCGCTGGTCGCCACGCTGGCGATCTGATGTCGGCGCGCGTGCGCATTGCGTGCGCCCCGGTCAGGGGACCAGCTTGTCGACAAGCGCGACGAACCGATCCATGTAGGCCTTGCAGAACGCAAGTCGGCTGTCGTCGACGAAGTTGCCGTCGTGATCGACCGGATCGGGCTTGAACGAGATGTAGGCTTCGCCGCCCATCACGGTCATCGACAGGATGCCGAGGATCTGCCGCAGGTGTTGCTGGCCGACGGCCGTGCCGATCGCCCCGAACGACGTGCCCGTGATCGCGGCAGGTTTGCCGCGCCACACGTTGGCTTCGGCGGGTTTGGAGCCCCAATCGATCGCGTTCTTCAGCACCGCCGTCACCGACCGGTTGTGCTCCGGCGACACAAAGAGCAGCGCGTCGGTGGCGGCAACCTCGGCAGTGAAGCGATTGACGACGTCGGGACGATGCCCCTCGAGGTCCTGGTTGTACATCGGCAGGTCGTCGATTTTGATGAAGATGCATTCGCACGACGTGGAAAGGAGCTTGGCCAGCGCCAGCGCGAGGCGTCGATTGATCGATTCGCGGCGGTTGCTGCCGACGATGATGCCGATGCGATGTCTGGACATGTGCAATGCTCGTTGAAGTGGATGGCGGGGCGTGGATTGGTTGCGTGCGCCCCGGTCAGAACTGCCGAAGCGTCACGCCGGCGCTGACTTCGACGCCGTGGAGGCCGTGGCGCAGTTGCGAGAAGCCGCGGCGCGGGACGCGGGGCGTCCCGAACACCCACGCCTCGTCGAGCGGCGCGGCGCTATCGATGGCGTCCGCGCGGTCGCAGGCGCGCCCGAGCGGAAGCACGTAACCGACGCGGCCGAAATGGGGCAGGGTTCCGAGCGGAACCGTGCGTTCGAGCAGCGTGCCACCCGGGTGATGTTCGCCGTTCACGAGGTCCACCCAGTCGTCGCCGCGGGGCAGGTACACGGTGACGCGGCCGCCGGGACGCCTGACGGGTGCCACCAGCAGGCAATCACCGCACAGGAACTGCTCCTCGAATGGCCACGCGAGCGCGTCGTTGGCGAAGGCGAGGCACATCGCGCGCATCACCGGCAGGCCGGTGGCCGACGCCTCGTCGCACATCGCCTTCAGGTACGGGATCAGCCGATAGCGAAACCCCAGCCACCGGTTGGCGATCGCCTCGGCTTCCGGGCCGAATGCCCACGGCTCGCGGGGGCCGATGCCGTGCAGGCGGAGGTGCGACGAGAACACGCTCCACTGGAGCCAGCGCACATAGAGTTCGGCGTCCGGCTGCCGCGAACCGTAGAAGCCGCCCACATCGGTGGCGTAGAACGGCACGCCGGACAATCCCCACGCCAGCCCGCCGCGGATCGACGCGCACATGCCCTCCCAGTCGGACTGCGGATCGCCGCCCCACTGAATGGGATAGCGCTGTGCGCCGGTCCAGCCTGCGCGGCCCCAGACCATCGGCTCGCCGCGACCGTACAGCGCCGTTGCCTCGTACTCGCACTGGTTGTACAAAAGCGCGTAGACGTTGTGCAGCCGCGCGCCGGTGTCCCCGTTCCACGCGCGGCAGTCGTCCGGGACGTGCTCGCCGAAGTCCGCCTTGATCACATCGACGCCGGCCTCGAACAGCCCGCGGTGCTCGTCGCGCCAGAACGCGTACGCGGCCGGATTCGTGAAATCGATGATCGACGACGGCTGCAGCGGCGTCAGCACGTTGCCGAACGGTGACGTCGCCGGATCGACGTCCCAGTCGAACACGTACGGCGTGTCGTCCGTGGCAGACCTGAGAAAGAACGAGCGCGCGGCGAGATCGGCATAGCGCGGGCTGTGAATCGACACGTACGGGTAGAGCCATACGCAGATGCGCATGCCGTGCGCGCGCATCCGGTCGAGCGCCGACTTCGGATCGGGATATCGTCCGGGATCCCAGCGGAAATCGAAGCGCGTCCTGACTTCCCACGCAGCGCGTCCGTCTAGCGTCAGCACGTCGCATGGAACGTTCCGACGGCGCAGCGTTGCGGCGGCGTCGACGGCTTCGTCGGCCGTGGCGTAGTACGCCTTGGATACCCACAACCCGAGCCCCCACGATGGCACCGCCGGCGCGCGTCCGGTCACCCGTGTATAGCGGTCGAGCAGCGCCGACGGCGATTCTGCGACGAGCACGAAGAGGTCCAGCGCCTCGTCGTCGACCACTGCAATGTAGGACCGGTTCGACCATTGCGGATGCCCGACGCCATGCGCGACGTCGGCGGGCGTGTTGATGAAAACGCCCCACCCGTTCGGGCTCCAGCAGAACGGCACGTTCTTGTACGAGAGCCCGGTATTGACACCGAGCGCGTCCTCGACCCTCGAATGCAGCAATTGACCGCGACGATCGAGCGACGAGAATTTCTCGCCGAGGCCATATACGGGCTCGCCGGAGGTCATCGCGAACGAGACGATCCAGCCATCGTTGCTGCGCCCGATGGCGGGCCACCGCGTCCAACCGCGGAAGTGCTCGTCGGTGATCGATTCGGCGACGCGCGCACCGTTGCGCAGCAAGGTAAGCCGCAGCGGCTGCGACTCGAGTGTCAGCACGACGTCTCCTGCGACGAGTTGCACGCGCTCCGACGGTTCGCTCGCGACGAGCGCAGACGGGGACGACAGCACGAGACCGTAGTCGGGCCGCGTTGACGGCCCGATCCGCAGCCGGAACACGCCATCGCCATGGCTTTCGACGAACGCGGGCGTCTGCGTGCCGTCGGACAGCTCGGCGTCGAATGCGATGCGGGTCGCGTCGCGCGTACGCTCGACGACGCGGGTGACGCGGGCGAAGTCTGCCGGATCCAGGTGCATTATCATGCGCTCCACATGACGCTGGACAACCTGGCGCGCTATCCTTGCCGGTGCGGAAAGACCGTGCACGTTTCCGGCGGAGGCTCCGGCATCGGCGGCGCGATGTCGGTACTGTTCGCCGGCCAGGACTGCCGCGTCGTCGTGCTCGACATCGACGACGCCGCTTCGCAGCGGCTCGTCGATACGCTGCGCGAAGAGGGGAGGCAGGCGTTCTATTGCCACTGCGATCTGACCGACGTCGAAGCGTTGCAGCGCACTATACGCGCGTCGAAGCAACGCACGGTCCGGTCGACGTGCTCGTCAATCCCGCATCGGCGATGAAATGGGTTCCTGTGCAGCCGCGCGCCTCA
>JBDTNI010000277.1:0-3858 GCA_039933815.1 Betaproteobacteria bacterium | reverse complement strand
ACGTGGGACCGATCTCGCGCAGGTCGGTCATCACGGTTTCGCCGGACTCGGGGCAATTGATCGTGAAGCCGACGTAGAGCCACTGTGCGAACGAGAACAGGTGGTCGCCGACCCACGCCATCGGCAGGTACGACAGGACCGAGTCACGCGGACTCAGCCGGTCGAACCCGGCACTGCCCTTGGCCGCGGCGATGAACGCCGCGTGCGTCTGGCGCACACCCTTCGGCTTGCCGGTGGTGCCGGACGTGTAGAGCATTCCGGAAATGTCGCCGGGAAGCCCGAGCGCGACCTCGGCCTCGTACCAACCCGGGTGCGCGGTGTCGAATGCCCGGCCCTTGTCCTGCAACGCCTCGAAGCTCGTCACACTGTCGTAGTGTCGCAGGCCGCGCGCGTCGTCGAAATAGATGTGCGAAAGCGTAGGAACCTGCGGCGCCGCCTCGAGCAGCTTGTCGACCTGCTCCTGGTCCTCGACGAGCGCGTAGTCGATCTCCGCGTCATTGAGGACGTAGACGAATTCGGCGGCTGGCGCGTCCTGATACATCGGGACCGGCACGCCGCCGATCGCCTGCGCCGCGATCATCGCCCAGTACAGACGCGGACGGTTGTCGCCGACGATCGCCAGGTGCATGCCGCGCCTGAAGCCATCCGCGGCGAGCCCGCAGGCCAGCGCACGCACCTCGGCTGCGACCGCCTGCCACGTCCACGTCTGCCAGATGCCGAGGTCCTTCTCGCGCGTGGCCGGATCGCCCGGCCGCGTGCGGGCATGGTGGAGCAGCAGCCGGGGGAACGTGTCCAGCCGGTCGTCCATGGATAGATCCTCCAAAACGCTCGTGCTGCTGCGTCAGCCGCATTCGATCTGACGCATTCTTGTCCGGGATGGGTCGCGGAGCGCCGGCGCGCCCTTTCGAAAAACGCGGGAACTGCCGGCGGCCGGTTATGGTACGTGCGATTGCGAAGCTCGCGCAACGCGAACCGTCGGCCCCGCGCGCCGGCCGGCAGCGGTCACGCGCCGCGTCACCGGATCTCAGTATGTCGCGCGCCCGCCCGACAGGTCGAACACGGCGCCCGTGGAGAACGAGCAGTCGCCGGATGCGAGAAAGGCCGTCATGCGGGCGATCTCGTCGAGGTCGACGAACCGTCCGACCGGTATGCGTTCGAGAATGTCGCCACGTCGCTCAGGTGTCAGCGCTGCCGCCATCGGCGTGTCTGCCGCGGACGGGGCGATGCACGTCACGACGATGCCGAGTTGCGCCGCTTCCTTGGCCGCCGTCTTCGTCAGGCTGATCAGACCGGCCTTCGACGCGCTGTACGCGCCCGCCTGCGCCATGCCTTCCTTGGCCTGGATCGATGCGACGCTGACGATGTGACCGCGCAATGGCGCAAGCGCCTGCTGCCGCATGATGCCGAGGGCCGCGCGCAGGCACAGGTAGGCGCCGACCAGGTTCACTTCGATGACGCGGCGAAAATCGACCGACGTCGTCTCCCACAGCGGACGTACTTCACCGAGGATTCCCGCGCTGTTGATCAGCGCGTCGACGCGGCCCGCCGCGACCTCCGCGGACATCGCCGATTCGACCGCGTCCTCGTCGGTGATGTCGACGACACGCCGTATGACTCGGTCGTCCGCGTCCAGGTTGGCCGACGCCCGCTCGAGGCCGTCAGCCGACCGATCCCACAAGCTGACGCGTGCCCCGTCGGCAAGCGCCCGCCGGGCGATCGCCATGCCGATCCCGCCGGCGCCGCCGGTCACGATCCAGCGGCGGCCGTCGAGATCGTAGCGATTCATCCGGTACTCCAGGGCAGCTGCGAACGCGAATTCTGGAGTTGGTACACGCTAAGCTCCGGCCGCGTCGCGATGTCTGCGAACGCGTCGCCGTCGCGAAACGTCCGGCATGTCGCGACAAACGCGTCGGCGTCGTCCCAACTCTCGATCAGCACGATCCAGCGCGGGATCGCGTTCGGCTCGGCGCGGGCCTTCTTCTCCTCGGTCTCGACGGCACTCGCGCGGGCATCGGCAACCAGCAGATGACAACCGGCGATGCCGGGGGCGGCGGCGAACGCCGGCAACACGCGCTGCGCGAAATCCGCGCGGTGCGCCGCGGACGCCACGTCTGCGACGGCGTAACGCAAGGTCGCGATCAGTCCGCCCTGCCCCTCTCCGAAACTGGCCGCGACCTCGCACAGCGAGCGCGCGACGCGGCGGAAATGCCTGCCCGTCGACGTCGTCCACGGGGTCGGCGCGTTGAGCCGCGCCAGGTAATCGGCCCCGGTGACCGTGAAGCGCGAGACCGTCTCGTACAGCGTGAAGAATTCGGGCTCACCGTCGATTGCCACATAGCGCCGGCCGCGCAGGAACCCCGGGATGCCCACGCGCTCCGGCATGTGCTCACGACCATGCCACGCGTAGAACTCCGTCCGACCTTCCGCCGCGATGTCGTGCCAGATGGCGACCGCGCCCTTCCCCGCAAGGCTCATTCCCGCGCTCCGCGACGTCGACCAGTTGACTTTAGCGAACAAACGTCGAAAATGAAATAGCGTTACTTTCTGGAATCAAGTTCCAGATTTTTAGTCACCGCTATGGACTCGTCGCAGATCGCCAACGTCGACCGTTGCCTGAGCGTCCTTGAAGCGCTCGCCGACGCCTCGGGCGGTATCGCGCTCGGCGCGCTCGCGCGCCAGCTCCAGCTGCCGAAAAGCGCGACGCACCGGCTGCTGCAGGCACTCGCCCGGCGGGGGTATGTCGAGCAGGACCCGCTGACGCAGGACTACGACCTGTCACTGAAGATGGCCACGCTCGGCTTCCGGTTCCTCGACGTGCGCCGCCTGCCGGACATCGCCCAGCGGTCGATCGACCGCCTCGCGGCCGCATCCGGCGAGTATTGCCGGCTCGCCATGGTCGACGGCGACGGACTCGCGTGGGTGGCGTGCGCACAGGGTGCTGTGCAGGGTCTGCGCTACGATCCTCCGATGGGCCGCGAGGTGGTGTTGCACGCGACCGCCACCGGCAAGGCGTGGCTGGCGACGCTGCCCGAGGGCGACGCGCTGCGGATCATCTGCACCCGCGGCTTCGTCACGCCGCCCGGCTTCGGTACGCAGGTGATCCGCGACATCGACACGTTGCGCCGGCATCTCGACGCCACGCGCCTGCGTGGCTACGCGGTGGCGGTCGACGAAGGCGAGCCCGGCACGGTCGCAGTCGCCGCATGCTTCCGCACCGCCGACCAGCCCGACGCACCGGTCGGCGGCACCGTGTCCGTCGCCGGGCCCGGTGTGCGCCTCGACGCGGCGCGGATCGACGCCATCGCGCCGCTGTTGCTGCAGACGACGCGCGAACTCGCATTGCATTGGCCGCTGCGTGCTCGGCAGGTTCGTCCGCGCGCCGACAACGGCGCCGTCGGCGCCGCGGTCAACGCGGCAACCGCGGCGGCGTGAGCGATCCCGTGCCTGCGCCCGTCGACCCGGCCGCCGTGCCGTCCCGCGTGCGGCCGGACCGCATCGCGGCGGTGCTCTATCCGCTGGCGTCTTTCGGGCGCCTCCTTCCGCGGTCGCAGTTCGGCGTACGCGCGGCCGGCGTGCGTGAATACATCCTGCCGGCGCCGTCCTGAGTCCTGGTATGGGCGGGCCCTGACGTGTTGCGCGTGGTCGTCACCGGTAGCTGCGGCTTCCTCGGCGCCGCTTTTGTCGCGCGGGCTCGACGCGCGGGTTGCGACGTCGTCGGACTGGACGCGGACCCCGCGGCGGACCGGGTCTGCGACATCGCCGATCCCGTCGCCACGGCCGCGACGATCGGGTCGCTGCGTCCTGCTGCCGTCGTGCATCTCGCCGCGAAGCTGACCGGCGCGTGCGACGACGATCCGG
>JBDTNI010000276.1:0-3897 GCA_039933815.1 Betaproteobacteria bacterium | reverse complement strand
CGCACGTTCGAGCAGGACAAGGTCGTGACCAGCCGCTTCGTCGACCTGTCGCTCGACGATCTGGATCCGGGCGACGTCGTCATCCGCACCAAGTATTCGACGATCAACTACAAGGACGCGCTTTCTTACGGCGGCGCCGGGAAGATCATGCGCAAGTTCCCGACGGTCGCCGGCATCGACATGGCCGGCACCGTCGAGAGCAGCGACGATCCGCGCTGGAAACGCGGCGACAAGGTGATCGTCACCGGCTATGACCTCGGCGTGTCGCACGACGGCGGCTATGCCGAATATGTGCGCGTGCCGGCCGACTGGATCGTCCGGCGCCCGGAGAGCATGACGGCGTTCGACGCGATGACACTCGGCACGGCGGGCTTCACGGCGGCGCTCGCCGTGCATCTGATGCAGCACAACGGCCTCACCCCCGGCGCGGGTCCCGTGGCGGTGACCGGGGCCACCGGCGGCGTCGGCTCCGTCGCGATCGAAATTCTCGCCAAGCAGGGCCACGACGTCGTCGCGATCACCGGCAAGGAGCGTGAGTCGGACTACCTGCGACGCATCGGCGCGCGCGAAGTGATGCTGCGCACGTCGATCGACGTCGCGAAGATCCGGCCGCTCGACAAGGCGACGTGGGCGGGGGCGATCGACAATCTCGGCGGCGACCTGCTGGCCTGGCTGCTCGCGACATCGAAGGTCGGAGGCACCGTGGCAGCGGTCGGGCTCGCCGCCGACATGAAGCTCAATACGACGGTCGGGCCGTTCATCCTCCGCGGCGTGCACCTGCTCGGCACGGACAGCGCGAACTGCCCGATGTCGCTGCGCCAGACGCTGTGGAACAAGCTCGCCGTCGACTGGCGTCCGGACCGCGTTCACGACGAGGTTCGCACGATCGATTTCGACGAACTGCCCACGCACTTCGACGCCTATCTGAAGGGCATGGTGCGCGGACGCACCGTCGTGCGCGTGGGTTCCGACACGCATCCGTGACGGGCCGCGGGTCGGCGGATCGTGCAGGCAACCCGCAGCACCGTCGTTTGCCGGACCATTACCCCGTGAGACCGACGCGATGACCGCTTACGCAGAGTTCTACCGGCGATCGATTGCCGACCGCGACGCCTTCTGGCGCGACGAGGCGGCGCTGATCGAATGGCAGACGCCGTTCGAGTCGGTGCTCGACGAATCGCGGCCGCCGTTCGCCCGCTGGTTCGTCGGCGGGCGCACCAACCTGTGTCACAACGCCGTGGACCGTCACCTTGCCACGCGCGCCGATCAGACGGCGCTCATCTACATCTCGACCGAGACGGGGCAGACCGCCGAGTACACGTACGCGTCGCTTCACGACGAGGTGAACTGCGTCGCTGCGATGCTGAAGGCGAACGGCGTGGCGCGCGGCGACCGCGTGCTGATCTACATGCCGATGGTGGCCGAGGCGGTGTTCGCGATGCTCGCGTGCGTGCGCATCGGCGCCGTTCACTCGGTGGTGTTCGGCGGCTTTGCGGCAGCGAGCCTCGCGACGAGGATCGACGACGCCCGGCCGACGCTGTTGATCACGGCGGACGCCGGTATGCGTAGCGGCAAGGTCATCGCATACAAGCCGCTGGTCGACGAGGCGCTGCGGCTCGCGCGCCATCCTCCGCGGCATGTCGTGCTCGTGAATCGCGGCCTCGATACCGGCCTCTCGATGCAGGCAGGCCGTGACCTCGACTACGCGACGTTGCGCTTGGCGCACGCGGGCGCGCGCGTGCCGTGCGAGTGGATGGAATCATCCGAGGCGTCGTACATCCTGTTCACGTCAGGCACGACCGGTCAGCCGAAAGGCGTGCAGCGGGACACCGGCGGCTATGCCGTCGCGCTTGCGTCTTCGATGCGGAGGATCTTCTGTCTCGAGCCGGGCGAAACGATGTTCTGCACCAGCGACATCGGCTGGGTCGTCGGACATTCGTACATCGTCTACGCGCCGCTCATCAACGGGTCGCCGACGATCCTCTACGAAGGGCTGCCGATCCGGCCGGATCCCGGCATCTGGTGGAGCATCGTCGACCGCCATCGCGTCAGGACGATGTTCAGTTCACCGACGGCCATCCGCGTGCTGAAGAAGCAGGACGTCGCGTTCATGCGCCAGCACGACGTCTCGTCGCTTCGGTATTTGTTCCTCGCGGGCGAGCCGCTCGACGAGCCGACGGCGCGGTGGGTGTCGGAGTCTCTCGGGGTCGCGATCGTCGACAACTACTGGCAGACGGAGTCGGGGTGGCCCATCCTGTCGGCACAGCCGGGCGTCGAGGACACGCCGAGAAAATTCGGATCGCCGTCGTTCCCGGTCTACGGCTACGACGTCAGGCTGGTCGACGATGCGACGGGCCGCGAGACGGCCGCCGGCGAGAAGGGTGTGCTCACCATCGCGCCGCCGCTGCCGCCCGGATGCATGACCACGGTATGGGGCAACGACGCGCGGTTCGTATCGACGTATTTCGAGACGATTCCCGACCGGCAGCTCTATTCCACCTTCGACTGGGCAACGCGCGACACCGACGGGTATTACTTCGTGCTGGGTCGCACCGACGACGTCATCAACGTCGCCGGCCACCGGATCGGCACCCGCGAGATCGAGGAGGCGGTGCAGGCGCATCCGGGCATCGCCGAAGTGGCCGTCGTCGGCGTGCAGGACAGCCTCAAGGGGCAGGTGCCGATCGCATTCGCCGTCGTGAAGGACGCGTCACGCGTGGCCGATGCCGAGGCGGCCGACCGAATGCGGCGCGAGGTGCTGCAGACGGTCGACCGCGAACTCGGCGCGATCGCCCGTCCTTCGACGGTCCATTTCGTCACGCTGCTGCCCAAGACGCGCTCGGGGAAGCTGCTGCGCCGGTCGCTCCAGGCGCTGGCGGAGAACCGCGATCCGGGCGACCTGACGACGATCGAGGATCCGTCGGCGCTCGACGAGATCCGCGCGGTGCTGGCGCCGGCCCGCGGCTGAGCCCGGCGCGGACCGGCGCGGACCGGCGTGTGTCCGGGCCGGGCACGCTGCGATAGGCGATAATGCGGGTTTGCCCGCGATCGCCTGGTGTCCGACATCGATTCCGCCGAGTTTCCCTATGTCCCGCTGGCCGAGGTCACGCGCGGCGGCATCGTCGAGAGCGTTCACAGCGGAGCCATCGCCGTCGTCGACCGCAGCGGTCTCCTGCTTTACCAGGCGGGGGACCCGCATGCCCTGACGTTCACCCGCAGCGCATTGAAGCCGCTGCAGGCGCTGCCGTCCGTCGCCGCCGACGGCATCGCCCGTTTCGGGTATTCGACACCCCAGGTCGCGCTGCTGTGTGCGAGTCACTCCGGCGAGCCTCGGCACGTCGACGCCGTGGCGGACATGCTCCACCGCGCCGGCTGTTCCGGGAGCGATCTTCAGTGCGGTACGCATGCCCCCGGCTTCTACGAGGCGCACGGCGACGTTCCGCCGCCGCCACCGTACTCGCCGCTGCAGCATAACTGCTCGGGGAAGCATAGCGGCATGCTGGCCTATTGTGTGCAGTCGGGGTCCGAAACGTCGGACTACCTCGCCTACGATCATCCGCTGCAGCGCGCCATCCGTGGGGCGGTGGCAACGTTCACGGGGGTTGCGGAAAAGCGGCTGGTAGCCGGGATTGACGGCTGCTCGGCGCCGAACTACGCGGTCCCGCTGGCGGCGCTTGCAACTGCCTTCGCCCGCCTGGCCAGCGCGGAGGTCGACGCGGATTTCGGCATGGCGCCGCGCACACTCGCCAATGCCATGATCGCGCACCCGGAAATGGTCTCGGGCGAGCGGCGCAGCGATCTTGCGCTGATGCAGGCGGGACGCGGCGACTGGGTGGCCAAGATCGGCGCCGAAGGCGTGCAGGCGCTCGGCGTGCGCAGTGCGGGGCTCGGCATCGC
>JBDTNI010000275.1:0-3926 GCA_039933815.1 Betaproteobacteria bacterium | reverse complement strand
GTCGCGACGGGGATCGCGCCGAACGTCGAGCGGATGCGCAGCGCGGCCCTGGAAGGCCACGCGACGGCGACCGATCTTGCCGACTATCTCGTGCGCAAGGGGGTCGCGTTTCGCGACGCCCACGAGGCGGTCGCGCGCGCGGTGCGCATGGCGGAAAGCCGCGGCTGCGACATCTCGGCAGTGCCGCTCGACCTGTTGCGTCAATTCTCGCCGCTGATCGAAGCCGACGTGTTCGACGTCCTGACGCCCGAAGGATCAGTGCGGAGCCGCGCCCACGCCGGCGGCACCGCGCCCGAGCAGGTTCACGCGGCCATCGAGGCGGCGCGGCGCGACATGCGCGAATGGACGAGCCGCAACGCGTAACACGCGCGTGCCGCCGCACGCTGCGGCAAACGACGGCGATCAGGTGGCCGATGCCGCCCGCGCCGCTCACAACGGAGCTGTGATGAACGAGAAGAAACTGGCATTCCTGGGCCTCGGGGTCATGGGGTATCCGATGGCAGGTCATCTGGCAAAGGCCGGTCACGACGTTACCGTCTTCAACCGCACCGGCGCCAAGGCCGACCAGTGGGTCGGCGCACACGGCGGACGCGCGGCGCCCACGGCAGCCGACGCCGCGCGCGGCGCGGACATCGTCATGATGTGTGTCGGCAACGACAACGACGTGCGCGCCGTCGGCGGCGAGGCGATCGGCGCCATGCGCGCAGGCTCGATTCTCGTCGATCACACGACCGCTTCCGCCGGCGTGGCGCGCGAGATGGCCGCCGCTGCCGGCGCCCGCGACGTCCGCTTCCTCGACGCGCCGGTCTCGGGGGGTCAGGCGGGCGCGGAGAACGGGAAGCTCACGATCATGGTGGGCGGCGATCCGGCGACGTTCGCGGTTGCGGAGCCGGTGGTGGCGATCTACGCCCGCGCCGTGACGCTGATGGGGCCGGTGGGCGCCGGCCAGCTGACGAAGATGGTGAACCAGATCTGCATCGCGGGCATGGTGCAGGCGCTGTCCGAGGGCATCAACTTCGCCGAGCGCGCCGGCCTCGATCCCGAGCGCGTGCTCGAGGTGATCAGCAAAGGCGCGGCGCAGTCGTGGCAGATGGAAAATCGCGGCAAGACGATGATCGCGGACAAGTTCGACTTCGGCTTCGCCGTCGACTGGATGCGCAAGGATCTCGGTATCTGCCTCGACGCGGCCCGGGAGAATGGCGCCGCGCTGCCGGCCACGGCGCTGGTCGACCAGCTTTACGCCCGGGTTCAGGCGAAGGGCGGCGGCCGCTGGGATACGTCGAGCCTCATCCGGCTGCTGCGCGACGGTCCCGCCGTAAAACGCTAGCCGGGCGGGACCTCGGCCTCGTCGGCGCGATCGGCGTCGACGATCCGCACGTCGTAGCCGATCTCCACGCTCCGGCCGAGCATGATCGTCGCGGAGCAGTACTTTTCCTTCGACAGCTTCACCGCCCGCTCTACCTGGCGGGCGTCGAGGCCCCGGCCCGCCACCGTGTACGTCAGGTGGATCCTCGTGAAAACCTTGGGTTCGACGGGTGCGCGGTCGGCTTCGGCATCGACGACGCAGTCCGCCACCGGCTGCCGGGCGCGTTTCAGGATCCACACGACGTCGAAGGCGGTGCAGGCGGCCATCCCGCCCAGCAACATTTCCATCGGGCGCATCCCGATGTTTCGCCCGCCCGCCTCGGGGGCGCCGTCGACGACGACCGCGTGTCCGCTGCCGCTCTCGACAACAAACGACACCTGGCCCGACCACCTGACGCGTGTTTTCATAAGTGCTCCCCGCCCGTTGCGCGGCCGATACGCGGGCTCGCCGCCGATCCCGCCGGAAATGCCCTCTGTCGACCGACGCGTTATGCGTCTTGCATTGTGCAGCGCAATATGGAATGCTTACGCCTGTTCGCGGTCCAGCCGTCCTCCTCCTTCGGCACCGCGGGCGCATTCCTCCATTCTCCTCCTATGGTGGAATCCTCGGCGCGGTCGAATCGACCGCGCCTTTTTTTTGGTCCGGAAGGCCGCCGGATGCTGCGTTGCAGCGCACCACGAGCGCACGGCAGCACGCTCGGGATTGCGCGATGGCGAACGGCCGTCAGCGTCGGATCCCGCCCCTCGGGAGCCCCTGATTGACGCGTCGTCGGTAAGAATAGTACAATCACCGACTTTGCTGAATTTACCCGCCGTCGCTCGACGACGGGGAACGACAGGATTCTCCGATGAAGACCTTTTCCGCCCGGCCCCGCGACATCACGCGCGCCTGGTACGTCGTGGACGCGTCCGACAAGGTGCTCGGCCGCCTCGCGACCGGCATCGCGCTGCGGCTTCGCGGCAAGCACAAGCCGATCTACACACCGCACATGGACACCGGCGATTTCATTGTCGTCACCAACGTCGAGAAGATCCGCGTGACGGGCAACAAGTCGGAAGACAAGCTCTATCACCGCCATAGCGGCTATCCCGGCGGCATCCGCACGACGTCGTTCGGCGAGATGCAGGCGCGGTTTCCGGGCCGGGCGCTGGAAAAGGCCGTCAAGGGCATGCTGCCGAAGGGACCGCTCGGGTACGCGATGCTGAAGAAGCTCAAGTGCTACGCCGGACCGTCGCACCCGCACTCGGCCCAGCAACCCGCTTCGCTCGATATCTAACCTTCTACTGCGACGCGCCTTCGCGGGCGCAACGAACTCGACCCCATGATCGGCAACTACCACTACGGCACCGGACGACGCAAGACGGCGGTTGCCCGCGTCTTCATCAAGCGCGGCGACGGCAAGATCGTCGTCAACGACAAGCCCATCGACGAGTTCTTCACCCGCGAGACGGGCCGGATGGTCGTGCGGCAGCCGCTGATGATCACCAACCACGAAAAGACGTTCGACATCATGGTGAACGTGATCGGCGGCGGCGAGTCGGGCCAGGCAGGGGCAGTCCGCCACGGCATCACGCGCGCGCTGATCGATTACGACGCGGAACTGAAGCCCACGCTGTCGAAGGCGGGGCTGGTGACGCGCGACGCGCGCGAGGTCGAGCGCAAGAAGGTCGGCCTTCACAAGGCGCGCCGCCGCAAGCAGTTCTCGAAGCGCTGACGGGCGCCCGCACGCGCCTGCCGACGAAGGGCCGCCCATGGCGGCTCTTCGCGTTTCAGGGCTTGCCGGAGCCCATGGCACGCGTGCGGGCCGAGGCCAACGGGATGGCCGCGCGGTAATATGGCCACTCAATCAACGGGGACGGACATGATCACCGTAGGCATCGTGGGCGGCACCGGTTACACGGGCGTCGAGTTGCTCCGCCTGTTGTCGCAGCATCCGGAGGCGCGCGTACGCGCGATCACGTCCCGCAAGGACGCAGGCACGGCCGTGGCGCAGATGTTTCCGAGCCTGCGCGGCCACTACGACCTCACGTTCAGCGATCCGAAGGACGCCGACCTCGCCGGGTGCGACGTCGTGTTCTTCGCCACGCCCCACGGCGTCGCGATGGCGCAGGCACGCGAGCTCGTCGGTGCCGGCGCGCGCGTCATCGACCTCGCCGCCGATTTCCGGCTGCAGGATCCCGCCGTGTTCGAGCGCTGGTACAAGATGCCGCACGCGTGCCCGGACCTGCTCGAGGAGGCCGTCTACGGGATCCCCGAGGTCAACCGCGAGGCCATCCGCAAGGCCCGGATCGTTGGCAACCCGGGCTGCTACCCCACGGCGGTCCAGCTCGGCTTCCTGCCGCTCGTCGAGGCGGGGCTGATCGACGTGCGCTACATGATCGCCGACTGCAAGTCGGGCGTGTCCGGCGCGGGCCGCAAGGCGGAGCTGTCGCTCGGCTTTTCCGAGACGTCCGATAACTTCGCCGCCTACGGCGTCGCCGGCCACCGCCATCTGCCGGAGATCATCCAGGGCCTCAATCGCGCCAGCCGCGAACCCGTCAAGCTGGCGTTCACACCCCAT
>JBDTNI010000274.1:0-3929 GCA_039933815.1 Betaproteobacteria bacterium | reverse complement strand
GGCGTACTCGCGCTGGCAGCGCTTTTCGGCGCCCGACGACGAGCGGCTGGCGGCGATCGCGCGCGGCGCCGCCGACCCGGGCATCGACGTCGCGCTGATGCTGCGCGGCGGTTACGGATTCGGCCGCCTGCTCGATCGTGTCGACTTCGCGGGTATCGCGATGCAACGCAAGCGCTGGATGGGACACTCGGACTTCACTGCGTTTCAACTGGCGGCGCTCGCGACGGCCGGCATGGTCACGTTCGCGGGCCCGATGGCGAGCTACGATTTCGGTGGCCAGACCGCGTCGTCGTTCACGCTCGATCATTGTTTCGGCGTTCTGCAGAACGACGCGTGGGAGATCGATTGTGAGCTCGACGGGCCCGCGGGCGCGCGCCATCGTGGCGTGCTGTGGGGCGGCAATCTCGCGCTCGTCGCGCACCTCATCGGCACGCCTTACCTGCCTGCGGTCGACGGCGGCATTTTGTTTCTCGAAGACGTCGCCGAGCATCCGTATCGCATCGAACGCATGCTCTACCAACTGTTGCACGCCGGCGTGCTGGGAAGGCAGCGCGCCGTCTTGCTCGGTGCGTTCACCGGCTACGAACTCAACGGGAATGACGCGGGGTACGACCTCGACGCGGCGATCGCGCACATCCGGAGCCGGACGCGGGTGCCCGTCTACACGGGGCTGCCGTTCGGCCACGTTCCGGACAAGCTGACGCTGCCGGTCGGCGGCACGTGCGAGCTCCACGCGTTCGACGGTCGCGCGACGTTGCGGCTGACGGATTACGCGCGGTGAGCGCCGCCGCCGCGTTCAGCATCGTCCTGACGACGTGGCAGGCGGCTGAAGACGCCCTTCGCGGTGTTCGTCACGCGGTGTTCGTCGTCGAGCAGCACGTGCCGGAATCGCTCGAATGGGATGACGCCGATGTCACCGCCGTGCACGCCGTGGCCCACGACGGTTGCCTCGCGCCGATCGGCTGCGCGCGCCTGCTCCCGGACGGTCACATCGGTCGCGTGGCCGTCTTGCGACCGTGGCGCGGGCGGGGCGTGGGAAGCGCGCTGGTGTTTCGCCTCGTCGACCAGGCGCGGCGCACGGCGCTGCCGAACGCGATCCTCAACGCGCAGGTCGCGGCGTTGCCGTTCTACCAGCGGCTGGGGTTCGTCCCGACCGGCGACGTGTTCGAGGAAGCGGGCATCGACCACCGGGTGATGACACTGGCGTTGCGCTGATCCCGCGCATCGGCGCCGCGCCTCACGCACGGTGTTCACGCGCGCGGTGTGGACGCGAAGTGGAATTCCGCATCGTCCACGCGCGCGCCGGCGGCGTCGAACCGGCGTTCGATGACGTGCACGGCGCCGTCGCGGGCAAGAGCCACGAGCGTGGAACAGCGGGTGCCGTAATCCGGGCTGACGATGAACGGCGCGGACAGCAGGCGCTCGCGCGCCAACGTCAATCCGGTGGAGGGGAGGTCGGCGTCGAGCGCCGGCGTGCGGTCCTGCAGCACGGCGAACAACGACCCGATGTCGTCGCCGCCGCGGTCGATCCATGCTGCGACGCCTTGGGTTGCCCTGACCAATTTCGGCCACGGCGTGTCGAGGCCGGCGTTGGAAACGCCGCGGATGCCTCGCGTAAGTGAGAAGGCGCTCCCCAGCCCGCGGTTCGACGCAAACACGGCCTGCCGCGCGTCGCCGCCGATCACGTTGAATCCGTTCATCGCCCGTCCATCCGCGAGCGCCCCAGCGACCGCGTGCGCGACGCAACCGTCACTCCGGAGAATCTGCGGCACGAGGGCGCCGCGCGACGGCGCGAGCGGATCATGGCGGCCCGCCTCGCGCACGTTCGTAACGAAGGCCCAGCGTCCGCGGTGGTCGACGCCCAGCCACGTCCCGCCGTGCACGAGGTCGCGCCCGGCCAGGATGTCGCGGTCGCCGTCCGCGGGCCACCATTGCGCGGGCGCCGCGGCGCGGGCGTGGAACTCGTCGCGATTCGCCGCGACGACGACGCCGAAGCGAGGATGTGCGTCGAGCGCGACGACCGCAAGGCACATCGCGGCACTGCCCGTTTACGCGATCCGCGGAGCGCGCGGCGTGACGGGCGCGTCGGGCAGCGCATACGGGAGCGAAAGTCGCGTCATTGCCGGACCGTCGGGCGCGCCGAGACGCAGATCGTCCGCTTCGACGGCCGCCGCCTGGACGACGGCGAGCATCACGCTGCCGCCGGACGCCCCCGGTGCGGCGTTGACGACGGTGCCACACGCCTGCCCGTCGCCGAACGCGGCCGAGTAGACGCGCACGCCGGACGCCGGAGGCTCGTCGTCCGTACCGAACGCATGGAGTCGCTCCTTCAATCGTCCGAGATATTGCATGCGCGCGACGATTTCCTGACCCGGGTAGCAACCCTTGCGGAAGCTGACGCCACCGAGCGCATCCCAGTTGGCCGCCTGCGGGACGAACAGATCGGTCGTCGCGGCCGTGATCACCGGGACACCGGCGGCGATGCCGAACCATCGCCACAGGTCGGCATCGCCGGTCGCCGCATGGCGCGCGAGCGCCGCATGGGTGAGCGCCGCCCCTGCTGCGGGGCTGTGCACGACGATGCGGCCGTCCGGCAGCATGAGCGCGCTCGCGTCGTCGGCAAATCGCACGGCCGTTAGTGGCGAGCATTCCACGCCGAGCGCGCTGCGCACCGCCTGGACGGCGTCGCCGCCCGCCACGCCGATGAGCGAACGCTCGTGCCTTCCATCGCGGACGGCGACTTTGGCGCGCAATACGAACATCGCGAGGCGGCGGGAGAAGGACTCCGCGAGATCGGCGGACACGACGACGACGATACGGTCCGTGGTGCCTCCAGGCGGTCGCCACAGCACGCCGTTCGCGAGCATCCGACCCTTCGGCGAGTTGTAGCTCCAGTATTGCCCCTCGCCTGGCGCGAGCGCGCGGACGTCGCTCGACAGCTGCCCCTGGAGAAAGGCGACCGCGTCGGCGCCCGTCACGTCGATGACCGCCCAGCCCGTCTGCGCGCATACGACAGGCGCGGCAGGAACGTCGAGGGCAGGAAGTGCCGAATCAGCAGTGTTCATCAATATCGCGGTCGCGGAGGACGGGCGGGGTCGTCGAGGGTCGTCCGGACGACATCGCGTGATAGAATAACGAGTTACCGTGCCCGTTCCGGATGGATAAACCCGTTTCGAATGCGCGCGGAACGCCAATTTTGTCCGCCGTCGAAGCCCTTTGCCGCGACTGTGGACGGAAAACCGGGATGCGCGAGCCGCTGCGGCGGTTTGCGGTCCACTACGCACATCGGCGTTTCAGGGTGTTCGTCCGCACGTTCCAACCGCGGTCGAAACGCAATCCGCCGATGGAGGCCAACCCTGATGAGGAGTGAAGCATGTCTGTAACGATGCGTCAAATGCTGGAGGCTGGCGTGCATTTCGGCCACCAGACGCGCTACTGGAATCCGAAGATGGCCGATTACATCTTCGGCCAGCGCAACAAGATCCACATCGTCAATCTCGAGAAGACGCTGGCGATGTACAACGACGCGATGAAATACATCCGTCAGCTCGCCAGCAACCGCGGTACCGTGCTGTTCGTCGGTACGAAGCGTCAGGCGCGCGATATCGTCGCCGAGGAAGCCAAGCGCGCAGGCATGCCCTACGTAGACCACCGCTGGCTCGGCGGCATGCTGTCGAACTTCAAGACGGTGAAGGCTTCGATCAAGCGTCTGAAGGACCTCGACGCGATGAAACTCGACGGCACGTTCGAGCGCATGTCGAAACGCGAGGCACTGTCGCTTCAGCGCGAACTCGACAAGCTCGAGAAGAGTCTCGGCGGCATCAAGGAGATGACGGCGCTCCCCGACACGATCTTCGTCATCGACGTCGGCTATCACAAGATCGCCGTCACCGAGGCGAAGAAGCTCGGCATTCCGATCGTCGCGGTCG
>JBDTNI010000273.1:0-3938 GCA_039933815.1 Betaproteobacteria bacterium | reverse complement strand
CTGCAGAGCACTTCCGCGCGTCGCGAGATCGACGCGTGAGCGGACTCCTGCTCGACACGCCGCTCGACGACGAGCAACGCGGCGACAGCTGAGACGATGTCCACTGCCCCACGGACGAAGAAAGCGGCGGCCCCGCCCGCGCCCGCGGGAAAGGCCACGGGGAAGGTGCGTACGCCGACGAAAAAGAAGGTTGGCGCTGCCTCACGGAGACCGGCGAAACCGAATGCCGCGAAACCGAATGCCGTGAAACCGAATGCCGTGAAACCGAATGCCGCGAAACCGAATCCCGCGGCCCGCGCCCGGCAACTCGCCGCCGAGCTGGCGCTGATCAATCGCATCCAGCATGCGATGGCCGCGAAGCTGGGCTTCCAGGCCATCGTCGACCTCGTCGGCGACACGCTGCGTGAAATGTTCGGCAGCGAGGACCTTTCTATCCGCTGGTGGGACCCCGAGGCCGACACCATCGTGCAGCTCTACTGCGTCGAGCATGGCAAACACCTGCCCAAGGGACCGCCCGCCAAGGTGCGCGCCACTAACAAGCCGCTGACACGGTTGCTCTACCAGGGGATCGGCTCTTACATGGGCACGCGCGAGGAGCAACGCGCCGCGGGCATCGGTGCAGCCGTGCCGGGCACCGACTGGTGCCTGTCGATTCTCGGCGCGCCAATCCGCGGGGCGGAGCGCGTGCTGGGCGCAATCGTCATCGAGAACCATGCGCGCGAGCATGCGTTCGGCGACGCGGAACTCCAGGCGTTGACGACGATCGGTTCCACCCTGGGCACCGCGCTCGAGAACGTGCGTTTGTTCGACGAGACGCAGCGCCTGCTGAAGGACTCCGAGCAGCGCAGTTCCGAGCTCGAAGTCATCAACAGCATCCAGCACGGCATTGCGGCGGAACTCGACTTCCAGGCGATCGTCGATCTCGTCGGTGACAAGCTGCGCGACATCTTCAGAACCGGCAACATGTCGATTCTCTGGCGCGACGACGCGGATGTCATCCACGCACTGTATTCGCACGAACACGGAAAACGACTGACGTTGCCGTCGCGTCCGTACCAAGCCGAATCGAAGCTCGCACAGGCGCTGCTCCGCGGAAAACCGATCGTGCTGAAGGATCGTGCGGCAATGGATGCGCTGGGGCTCGAGGTTACCGCGGGGACCGACGCGAGCCTGTCGTGCACGTTCGTCCCGATTTTCGTCCGCGAACGCCTGACTGCGTCGATCGTGCTCGAGAGTTTCGAGCGCGAGGACGCGTATGGCGACGCCGAGGTTCGTCTACTCAGCACGGTGGCGGCGTCGATGGGCGTCGCGCTGCAGAATGCCCGCCTTTACAACGGCACGAAGGAAGCGCTCGAGCGCCAGACGGCGACCGCCGAAGTGCTGAAGGTGATCAGTCGATCGCCGACCGACGTGCAACCGGTGTTCGATGCGATCGTCGACGCCGCGCTGCGGCTGCTTCCCGCGACCTTAACGGCCCTGCTGCAGCGCGAGGGCGATGCCTATCGACTGGCGGCGACGGCAAGCACCGACGTGACACGACACAAGCGGACGGTCGACGGCCATCCACCGCTGGTACCGATCGACCCCGCTGCGAACTTCCCTTCGCGCGTGTTCGTCACGAAGCAGTTGCTTCACATACCCGACTGGTCGGCGATCGAGCTGCCCGCGCATGAGGCGAGTGTCTTCGCGGGCACCGGTGTTCACTCATCGCTGATGCTGCCGTTGGTCTGCGACGGCGATTGCGTCGGCGTGCTGGCCATCGCGCACACGCAGCGCCACGCGTACGACCAGGGCGAGATCGCGCTCGCACAGTCGTTCGTCGACCAGGCGGTGATCGCAATCCAGAACACGCGACTCTTCAACGAGACGCAGCAGGCGCTATCCCACCAGACGGCGACGTCGGACATCCTGCGCGTGATCAGCGCGTCGCCGACCGATACCCAACCGGTGTTCGACGCGATCGTGGAAACGGCGGTGACGCTGCTCGGCTGCGACCGCGCCGCCTTCTCGCGGGTCACTGGCAACTGCTACGTGCCGTGTGCCATCGCGACACCGGCCGGCCGCGAGAACGACCGCTGGACCGAGCCGGTGCCGATCGACGCCACCGCCAACTTTCCGTCGCAGGCGCTGGTGTCGAAGGCGACCGTTCACATCCCGGATTGGGACGCGATCGAGCTGCCGCCGCGCCAGAAGATGGTTCGCGACTCGACCGGCGCGCGCGCGTCTTTGGCGATACCCCTGCTGCGCGATGGCGACGCGATCGGCGTCCTCATGCTGTTCCGCAACCACGCCGGCGGCTTCGATGCCAACGAGATCGCACTCGCCGAATCATTCCGCGATCAGGCGGTGATCGCGATCCAGAACGTGCGGCTGTTCAACGAAACGCGCGACGCACTCGAGCAGCAGACGGCGACTGCGGAAATTCTTCGGGTCATCAGCGGTTCGGTGACGGATACGCAGCCGGTGTTCGACGCGATCGTCGACAGCTGCCAGCGGCTGCTCGGCGGGAAGGCGGTCGCACTCGCCATGCCGGTCGGCGACATGATCCAGACCGTCGCGTTCGCCAGCGACGGCGCGGACTCGGGCAAGGGCGGCGCGATGAAGCCGTGGCCGCTGGATCGCGGCAGCGGCGCCGGAACCTGCATTCTCGAGTCGCGCACGATCGCCGTCGCCGACACGGCGGAAGGCGCGAAGCAGTTCGCGCGCATGCCGCAGCTCGCCATCGCGCTGGGCTATCGATCAGCGCTCTTCGTTCCGCTTTTGCGAGACGGCGCAGCGATCGGTTGCCTGGCCATCCTTCGAGCGGCGGCCGGCGAATTCGACGCGAATGAAATCTCGCTGGTGCAGACGTTTGCTGACCAGGCGGTCATCGCGATCGAGAACGCGCGCCTGTTCAACGAAACTCAAAAAGCGCTCGCGCGGCAGACGGCATCCGCCGAGGTGCTGCAGGTCATCAGCAGCTCGATAGCCGACACGAGACCGGTCTTCGATACGATCGTTCGCAATGCCGCGCGGCTTTGCGATGGCATGTTCGCGAACCTGTTCCTGTTCGACGGCGAGCTTCTTCATTTTGGCGCGACCAGCGACATCAAGCCCGAATTCCTTAGCTTGATGCACAAGCGCTATCCGATGCGTCCTGACGCCACGCAAATCTCGGGGCGCGTGATCCTCAGCCAGTCGGTTGTCGTCTTGAATGACGCGCTTGCCGACCCAGATTACGACCATGCGATGTCTTTCGCCGGACGTTGGCGGAGGATGCTGGGAGCACCGATGCTGCGCGAGGGCAAGCCGATCGGTGTGATCATCGTCGGCTGGGACGAACCCGGGCCTGTCGCGAAGTCGAACGAGGATTTGCTGAAGACGTTCGCCGACCAGGCGGTGATCGCAATCGAGAATGCGCGCCTGTTCAACGAGACCAAGGAAGCGCTGGAGCAGCAGACCGCCACCGCCGAGGTCCTGAAGGTGATCAGCACGTCAGTGGCCGACACCGCACCGGTGTTCGGCAAAATCCTCGACAGCTGCCAGCACCTGTTCGCGAGCGAGGAGCTCGGCATCTTCGTCGTCGGCGACGACGACCGAGTGAGCGTGGGCGAGTGGCGCGGCTCGGCCCACGCAACCCTTCGCAGGCACGGATCGATGCGGCTGGAAGAGACCTTCACCGGACAGGCGATCCGCGAGCGACGCACGATCCAGGTGGGCGACGCTGCCTCCCTCGCGGCGTCGAGCGAAAGCGCCCGTCGGGCCGTGGAATCCGTGGGCAATTATTCCGCCATCTACAGCCCGATGCTGTGGGAGGGACGCGGCGTCGGTGCGATCTGCGTGTTCCGGCAGCCCCCGCGCGCATTCAGCGTCAAGGAGACCGCCCTCCTCGGCACGTTCGCCGACCAGGCGGTGATCGCGATCCAGAATGCCCGTCTGTTCCGGGAGGCCCAGCAGGC
>JBDTNI010000272.1:0-3957 GCA_039933815.1 Betaproteobacteria bacterium | reverse complement strand
CCTTGTCGTCCTTCGTGTCGTTGCCGCGCCCACGCCCGCGACCCGGATTACCCTGAGCTTCCGGAGGCCGCGCCGGTGGCTGCGGCGCTGCCTCGGGCCTCGGCGGCGCCGGAGGAGCCGCGACCGGTCGGGCCGGACGCGCGTCAGGCGGACGCGGCGGTTCGGGGCGCGCTTCGGACGGGCGCGGTACCTGCGCCTCGGGAGCGCGCGGCGCCGCACGCTCCTGCGGCGACGGCGCAGTCGGCTGCGGGGCGGCCTGCGGCGGAGCGGCCTGCCGTGCCTCGTTGGCGCGCTGCTGCTGTTGCTGCCGCGCCTCGTTCGCACGATCCTGCCGCTGCTGTTGCTGCCGCGCCTCGTTCGCACGACCCTGCTGCTGTTGCTGCGGTGCCTCGTTCGCACGATCCCGCTGCTGCTGGCGCGGGTCCGGACGCGGCGTGGCCTGCGGCGGCGTGGCCTGCGGCGGCGTCACCGCCGCGGGCGGCGTCGGCTCGCTTCGACCCTCCGGCCGACCCGGCACCGCGCGCTCGACACTACCCGGTGTCACCGGCGGGCGGGCGCCAGGCGATGGCGGCGGATTAGCGGAGGGTTCCGCGGCCGCGTTGGGACTGCCCGCTGCGCCGCGCGCCGGGTTCGCACGTTCCTGCTGCTGTTGCCGCAGGTTCGGGCGCTCGGCATCCGCTGCCGGCGCCGGCCGGCCAGGCGGCGAATTGCTGGCCGGGCCGGTGGGCGCATCAGGCGTATTCGGGACACCTCTACGAACATCGCGTTGAGGCGCCGCCGGCGTTCCCCCCGGTGTCGCATTGGCCGGGGCACCTGCGGCCGTTGCGGGCGTCTGCGCGTCGGGTGCTCCGCCGCGTGAGCGACGCGCGGCGGCGTCGCCTGCGGCACGGGCGGGCGGCGTTGCGTTGGCCGCCGGCGGTTTCGTCTGCTCGATGACCATCACAGGGCGCGCAGGTGCGGCGCCCGCGGGCGCGGCGCCGTTGGCGCGCAGCTGCTGAAGCTCGCGGTTCGACAACGGCTGGCCGGGATTCTTCTCGAGCGCCTGCAGTTTCTGCGCATAGCGAACCGGCGGAGGCGGCGGCGCCGCACGCGCAACGACGCTGCGTTGAGCGGTTGCCGCCGGCGGCCTGGTTTGCGCGACAGGCGCGGCACCGAGCATCGCGGGACGCGCCGGTGCGACGCGGGCAACCGCCTGCACCTGCGCGCTGGCGATCGCGGCGGCGGGCAACGCAACGACAGCCCGGCCGACACTCTGCGACTGCGCGAAGGCGGCGGGCGGAACGGCCGTCACGGCGTTCGGCACGCGCATGTTGACGTACTCGGTCCGGGCGACCGTGTTCGTGCGGTAGTCGTTGTAGACGGTGGTGATGTTCGTCTGGTTGATGACGGTGTTGCTGACGTTCACCTGCCTGAAGTAGTCCTGGCTCACACGGTACGGCGGGCGATAGACGTCGCGGGGACCGAGGGGAAACCAGCCGATGGCAGGTCCGGACGACACCGAGACGCTGAAGCCTGCTCCGCCGACGAAGGCGACCAGCGCTGGCGCATACACGGGACGCACGGTCCTCGGCCCCGGGATCCATCCCCAGCCGCGGTCGAAGTGCGCCCACCGCCCGTAGTGGAACGGCGCGAATCCCCACGGCGCGTCGTCGACCCAGGTCCAGCCCCACGGGTCGATCCAAGCCCAGTGTCCTTCACGATATGGAGCCCATCCGGCGCGAACGGTGCGGGGGAACCAGACGTTCCCGTAGCTCGCCTCGACCGTCCACGCGCCGTAGCTGTCGAGATCCTCGTAACCGACGACTTCTGGCGAAACATAACGGACCGAGACATTGCGCTCGTAGCGGCGGCTGCGTTCGACGACGAAGCGGTCGAACGTCTCCGGCGGTGTGTTGTACGCGAGTTCGCTGTCGGCGAGGTCTGTGCCGTAGAAACGATAGCCCTGCCCGGGCGCCAGCGCATACGAGGCGTTCTCGCCGTAGACGTCGGCCCGTCCGGACCGGACGTAGACGGCGGTTGCGCCGTCGCGAGGATCGACGACGACGCGGTACTGCCCGGTCCGCGTGACGGTGACCGCGAGGTTCGGCGTGTCGACCTCGATAATGTTGCCCGGCGGCATGCGCAGCACGCGAAATTCGAGCGTGCCTTGCTGCACCTGGAATTGCGCGATCCGATCATCGAGGTTGGCGACGGTGACGCTCGTCTGCTCGCCGAGCCACCACGAACTGTTGTCGATCGTGAGTTCCGCTCGGGCATTGTCGTCGGCCCAAAGCTGATCGCCGGTGATCACCGGACGGTTGATGCGCGCCTGCACCCATTCGTCGTTGCCGGCCGGCGAGAAACTCACCTGCCCGCTTATGAAAGAAAGTCGGCCGACACGCACGGGCGGATCATCCACAGCCGGTGCCTGCCCGTGGGCGAGCGAGCCGAGGAGCAATGCCGCGATCGCGACGATTCGCGTCAGGGCGAAATGCGGGTTGGGTCGAGTCATCTTTTTTGTCCTCGTCAACTGTGAGTGTTTTCCTACGCGCGACACGAATGTGCCGGTGCGGGTTGTAATTGCTACACCCGATTGCAGCACTCCCCTATCGCGTGGGTCGAAACGACATTACGCAAACGCATTTACGCAAACATCGCACCACCTCTAACGCGGCGCGACGAGTGCGGGCCGACACGACTCGCAAAAGACGTCGTCGCCAGACGACAGAAGAACAACCCCAAACGCTCGCAAGCGTCCGTGCCACCGGGCGTATCATTCTGAGCGTGAACGCAGAACCGACGCGAACGCCGCTGGTCGAATCGAGCGTTCAAACGGGCCACGGGCCCTACGGGAGTCGACATGAAACATCTGCTTGCACTTTCGGGTCTTGCGCTCGCGACAGCCCTGACATCGGCTGCGTGCGTCGCAGAGTCGGCCCCGCCGACGATGCCCGCGTTGAGCGTGCAACAGTCGCAGGAAGTCACGGCGCGAATGGACGCTTATCGTCGCGCCACCGATGATCGCGTCGCGCGCAATGAAATCACGCAGGACGAAGCCGCGCGCCTGTTGCAATGGCGCGAATGGCAGGTCGCGCGGCAGGTCGCGCGGCAGGTCGCGCGGCAGGTCGCGGCAGCGCCGACCGCTCGGGTGGCGCGCGGTTCGGTCCCGCGCGATTATCTCGAGCCGGCGCCCTCGGATTATGGCGAGGACGTGCCCCCGGATTACCGACCGGCTCCGTCCGCTTACGACGGCGCGATTGCACCTGCTTATCGCGATCCGCCAAGCCGCGGTTACTACGTCATGGAGCCGGCGCCGTACTACCGGCCCTACGTCCCACTGACGCCGTATTACTACGGGCCCTTCCCCTACGGTTATTGGGGGACGTCGATCTGTGCCGGTGGTTTCGGTCGCCATTTCGGCGGCCGGATCTGCTTCTGAGTTCTCTGCATTACTCGACGTGGCGCGCCGTTGCGGTCGCGCTCGTCGCGGTTGCCTTTTCCAACGCGTTCGCAGCGTTCACTTTCGACGACGTCGCCCAGCGCGCGAAGGCGCTCGCCGCCGCGTCCGTCGCCGAGCGCGCGTTGCGCTACGGGCTCGACGCGCTGACGCCTGCGGACAAGAACCAGCTGATCGGTGATCCCGTTGCGCTTTCGGCTCTGCGCTGGGGCGTCTGGACGACGGTGCTACGGCATCCGTCGTGGGCGGCGATGACGGCGGAACGATCGGCCCGGGTACGCGCCGGCGCGTTCAGCCCTGCCGCCCAGCACGAGCAGCCGCTCGATCTCGCGGTCGCGGTCCAGGGTTCGGGCGACGATTGACCATGGACGCACGCGACGCAGTCGACGCCAGTACAGACTTCAGGCCGCCGCCCGCGAGCCGCAGCGACGCGCCGATGCCCGCGTCGTCCGCGCCCGAAATGCTTGCGACGATCTGGCCGTTCATCTGCATCGTCGTCGTGCTCGTCGCCATGGCCGTCA
>JBDTNI010000271.1:0-3967 GCA_039933815.1 Betaproteobacteria bacterium | reverse complement strand
AGCAGCAACAGCGCGCGCACGACGGGCGTTGCGCCGGTGATCTGCACGGCCTTGCCCTGCACTTCGATCCGGCCGATCGAGTTCAGCAGCGCGCCCGCGAAAATGAAGTCGATACGCTCGACGCCCGACATCTCGACGTGCACGACCGCGCTCGTCTGCGCGGCGGCGGAGAGTTGCGCGAGATGCTGCGCCATCGTGCCCGCGAGCACGCCGTCCCACGCGACAGTGTCGGTGTCGGACGGCGCGGGGCTCCGGGCGGTGTGAGTCGACCGCCCTTTCGACACGTCACCCACCGGGACCTGGCGCGGCGGCGGTTCCCACGACGGCGGCGACAGCTCGAATGCGATCGCGAATTCGACGGCGCGCTCGTCGAACCGTGCCTGCTCGTGCTGCCACTGCAGGAGTTCGAGCGAAAGAAGCCATGCCCCTTCCCCGCCGTCCCTGCCCTTCGCCACGGCGGAATCGAGCGCCGCGACGAGTTTGTCGGGACGCTGGATCGCAAGCTCCATCCGCTGGTTGCGGGCCCTGGCAAGATAAGCGCCGAGCAGGCTCGCACCGGCGTCGTCGAAGCCTGTCACCGACGAGAGGTCGATGCGCGCGCGAGGCACGCGTTTCTCGAGAGCGCGCTTCAGGCCTTCGAGCTGGGCCGCGCTGCCGCTCGACAGCTTGCCGGTAACGGCAATGTAGCCGCCGCCGCCGGATCGGTCGTCGGCCGGCGGTTTCGCGTGCTCGTCCCACGACGGGGCGGAACGCTCGAACTGCAGCACGTACTGCATCGAAAGCCGATCGAACCCGCCGCGATCGTTCGCGCGCTGCATCAGGTCGAACAGCGCGAGCCACGCCAGCGGAGACAGCTTCGCGTCGGCGTCGCCCTGAACGCCTTCTTCGAGCAGCTCCCGCGCCGCACCATCCTGGCCGTTGGCAAACAGCAGCGCGGCGTTTTCCAGCACCGCGCACAGCCCGGGATTCGCCTGCGCCACCTCGATGGCCTTCGGCGCCGTCGACCAGTCGATGATGCTGGCGCCCTTCAGGCTCGTTTCGCCCAGTGGCTCGAGGCCCCTCAGCTGGTCGGGCTTCGACTTGCGACTGGCGATCTGGGACGCGAGTTCGCGCGCGGACACCACGTGCGAGTCCCGTTTAGGAGCAGGGGTCGCGGGCTTGGTCGCCTGCACCTTCTTGGCGGGCGGCTTGCCGAAGATCGCCATTCGGGGACGCGTCGGGCCTTGGGAGCGGAGGTTCGATTATCGTCCGGCGCGAAAACCCGGACAAGGCGACTTCGACGTCGCCGACGGATGCGCAACGATCGCGGCAAGCGCGCCGGCGACGCCAGCCTCCTGCCAGCACCACCGGTGCGCCCCCGCGACGGGCGTCACGCGCGCGAAAGATTCTCCGTCGCGAAATCCCAGTTCAGCAGCTTGTCGATCACCGCATTGACGTGATCGGGACGCCGGTTCTGGTAGTCGAGATAGTACGCATGCTCCCACACGTCGATCGTCAGCAGCGGCGTCGCGCCCTTGACGAATCCCGGCTCGGCATTCGGCGTCTTCATGATCTTGAGCTTGCCGCCTTCCGCGACAAGCCAGCCCCAGCCCGAGCCGAACTGCGTCACGCAGGCGTTGGCGAAGTCCTTCTTGAACGTGTCGTAGCCGCCGAGATCGGACTCGATCATCTCCGCGATGCGGCCGGAAGGCTTGCCGCCGCCGCCACCCTTCAGGCATTTCCAGTAGAACGTGTGATTCCACACCTGTGCCGCGTTGTTGAAGAGGCCCGCCTTGTCCGGCTTCCCGGCCGTCTCGCGGACGATTTTCTCGAGCGGCGCCGACTCGTATTCAGTGCCCTTGGCCAGGTTGTTGAGATTGTCGACGTAGGCCTTGTGGTGCTTGCCGTGGTGAAACGACAAGGTATTCGCGGAAATCACCGGGTCGAGCGCGTTTTCGGCAAACGGCAGGGGCGGCAGCGTGAACATGGCGTCGTGCTCCTTGATTCGTGAATGGGGAATGGGGAATGGGGAACGGGCGGCTCGAGACCGCCGGCGCGAAACGGGCGCAGCGGCAACGTCGTTCGAACGTCGCGCTTCTTCAGTCGCCGTACAGCTTCTGCACGCGCTCCCGCCGTTCCTGCGCTTCGATCGAAAGGGTCGTCATCGGCCGCGCAAGCAGACGGGGAACACCGATCGGCTCGCCGGTCTCCTCGCAATAGCCGTACGAGCTGTCCTCGATCATCCGCAGTGACTTTTCGACCTTCTTCAGCAGCTTGCGTTCCCGGTCGCGGGTGCGCAGCTCGAGCGTGTATTCCTCTTCCAGCGTGGCGCGGTCGGACGGATCCGTGGTGATCTCATTTTCGCGCAGATGCTCGCCGGTATCGTCGGCGTTGCGCAGGATCTGGTCGCGGATCTCCTCCAGGCGCTTCCTGAAGAACACCAGCTGCGCATCGTTCATGTAGTCCTTTTCCGGAGCCTTGAGGATTTCCTCCTCGGTGAGCTCGCGGGGCTGTTTCTTGACGGCGACTGCAGTTTTGGCGGCCATGTCGTTTCCAGTCATGAACTTCGTACCGGTCGGACGCCGGGCATTTCAATCACGGCGTGTCCACGCGGCACTAAACTGCGCATTATAGCCCGGAACCGATGACGGGCCGCCTAGCTACGCGGGTTCGGCGCGGAGCGGCTATCAGCCGTTTCCTTACCGCTATAATCCTGCAAAATCAAAGGTTTCCGATGCCACCCGACATCCTGCAAATGCCGCGCCCCGACGACCTGCACGTTCATTTCAGGGACGGTCCGCACCTCGGCGACGTCGTCGGCGCGACCGCGCAGGTATTCGGCAGAGCAATCGTCATGCCGAACCTGAAACCGCCGGTCACCACCACTGACGCGGCGCTCTCCTACCGGCAGCGGGTGGTCGACGCGCTGCCCGCAGGCACGACGTTCACGCCATTGATGACGCTTTACCTGACGGACAACACGACGGCTGCCGAGATCGACCGTGCGAAGCGCAGCGGCGCGGTCCACGCGGTCAAGTATTACCCGGCCGGCGCCACGACGAACGCCGAGTCGGGCGTCACGGCGTTGTCGAAGGTCGGTCCCGTGCTGGACGCAATGCAGCGTCTCGACGTCGTGCTGTCGATCCACGGCGAAGTCACCGACGCCGACATCGACGTGTTCGACCGCGAGCGCGTGTTCATCGACCGCGAGCTCGCGGGACTGGTACGGGACTTCCCGCAGTTGCGCATCGTGCTCGAGCACGTCACCACGGCCGAAGGAGCGGCGTTCGTGGCCGAGGCATCGTCACGCATCGCCGCAACGATCACGCCGCAGCACCTGCTGTACTCGCGCAGCGCGCTGTTTGCGGGCGGGCTGCGTCCGCACCTGTACTGCCTGCCGGTGCTGAAGCGCGAGACGCACCGTCGCGCGCTGGTTGCGGCCGCGACGTCAGGCAACCCGAAGTTCTTCCTCGGCACCGACTCTGCGCCGCACGCGACGGGGTCCAAGGAAAACGCCTGCGGATGCGCCGGGTGCTATACGGCGCCGCTCGCGATGCCGCTGTATGCCGAAGCGTTCGAGGACGCCGGCGCGCTCGACCGGCTCGCGGGCTTCGCCGGCGTCCACGGTGCAGCCTTTTATCGACTCCCTCCCAACGACGGCCGAATAACGCTCGAGCGCGGCAGCTGGCCCGTGCCGGATTATTTCGCGTTCGGCGACACGACGGTTACGCCGCTTCGCGCCGGCACGACGCTGCGCTGGCGGGTGCGGCCGGACCACGCCGGATAGCGCCTATAATCCATCGCGAAGCCCGCCAGATCGTCGCTGCCCTGGGCCGTTTTGCCAGGGGAGAGGAAAGTCCGGGCTCCACAGAGCAGGATGCCGGGTAACGCCCGGCCGCAACAGTCGACGCCTCGCGGCGAAGACGAAGGCGCGGAACAGGGCCACAGAGACGAGTCGCTTCCTTCGGGAAGCGGGTGAAACGCGGCA
>JBDTNI010000270.1:0-3972 GCA_039933815.1 Betaproteobacteria bacterium | reverse complement strand
GTCGGTGGTCCGCGTATGGGTGGTGTTTATCACGATCACCTGAGTCTTGCTGGCCTTGCGCGCCGACCGCAGGGCCTGTTTGAGTTCGGCTATATCGGCCACGTGTGTTGCGTCCGCACCCAGGCTGCGTGCGTGTTGCGCAAAATCGATGGCGCAAGGCGCGCCGGTGCCAGGCACGCAGTCGTCGAGCATGTTGTTGAAATGCGGGCTGCCGCTGGCCAATTGCAGACGTTGTATGCATCCGAAGCCGCGGTTGTCGAGCACCACGACGATCAGTTTCTTGCCCAGCATGACCGATGTGGCGATCTCGGAGTTCATCATGAGGTAGGAGCCGTCACCGACCATCACAATCACTTCCTGCAGCGGTCGCGCCATCTTGACGCCCAGCCCGCCGGCGATCTCGTAGCCCATGCACGAGTAGCCATACTCCAGGTGATAGCCGCCCGGCACCGACGTGCGCCAGAGCTTGTGCAGCTCCGCCGGGAGCGTTCCCGCAGCGCACACGACGATGTCGCGCGTCGACGAATCGGCGGCGGAGCGCTGGACGGCGCCGATGACGTCGCCCTCGTACGGTTGCTCGACGTCGCGCTGGCCGGTGATACGCGCGACGTCCGTGCGCCACCCATCCGCAAGCCCGACGGCGCGCACTTTCCACGCGGGGTCCGACGTCCACCCATCGAGCGCCTGCGACAGCGCGGGCAGCGCGGCGCGCGCGTCGGCGACGAGCTCCCGCGCCCGCCATTTCTGCGCATCGAAGCGATTGACGTTGACGCTGACGAGGGTTGCGCCGGCAAACATCGTATGCGAGCCCGTGGTGAAATCGGACAGGCGCGTGCCGATCCCGATCACCAGATCCGTGTCGCGGGCGAGCACATTGGCGGCCGGCGATCCGGTGACGCCGATGGCGCCCTGCTGCAGCGGGTGGTCCCATGGCAGCGCGCCCTTGCCGGCCTGCGTTTCCGCCACCGGCACGCCGTGCCGTTCGGCGAACGTGCGCAGTTCCGCCGTGGCCTTTGCGTACAGCACGCCGCCGCCGGCTATGATCAACGGACGCGCGGCCTTGCGGATGGATGCGACGGCCGCGTCGAGCTCCGCGCCGATCGGCGGCGGACCTTCGAAGCGAACCGGCGGCGGCGCAAAGAACGACACCGGATAGTCGAACGCCATCGCCTGCACGTCCTGCGGCAGCGCGAGCGTGGCGGGGCCGCAAAGCGCGGGATCGGTCAGCGCACGAATCGCCCGCGGGAGCGCGGTCAGCAGCTGGCCGGGATGCACGATGCGGTCGAAGTATCGGGAGACCGGGCGCAGGCAATCGTTCGCCGACACCGTGCCGTCCTCGAAGTCCTCGACCTGCTGCAGCACCGGGTCGGGTGCGCGGCTGACGAACACGTCGCCGGGCAGCAGCAGCACCGGCAGCCGGTTCACGTGCGCAAGCGCGGCGGCGGTGACGAGGTTCGTCGCACCGGGACCGATCGACGTCGTGCACGCCATCATCCGCCGGCGCATATGGGCCTTCGCGAATGCGATCGCCGTGTGCGCCATCGCCTGCTCGTTGTGCGCCCGATACGTCGCCAGGACGTCGCGATGCGAGAAGAGCGCCTCGCCCATGCCCGCGACGTTGCCGTGGCCGAAGATCGCGAAGACGCCGCCGAACAGCGGGACGTCGCCCGACTCGTCGACGCGCAGCGCCGCGATGTGGCGCACCAGCGCCTGCGCCATCGTGAGGCGGACGGTATCGCTCATCGGGCGCCTCGCGAAGTCCGCCATGCGTCGATCAGCGCCGCGAGGTTCGAACGGACGGCGCGGACCAGCCCCGCATCGTCGATTGCGCCGGCCAGCCACTTCGTCGACGGCTCCTGGAACACCGTGCGGCCGACGGCGAATCCGCGACAGGTGGCACTCGACCGCGCGTCCTCGAAACCGCGCGCCAGCGTTTCGATGCCGGCGTTCAGGCCGAGCAGCACGACGCCGCGGCAATGCGGATCGCGCTCGGCGATCAGCGCGTCGATCGCCGCCCACTGCGCCGCGTCCATCGGCTCGAGCTTCCACCACTCGGGGTAGATGTCGAGGTTGTACAGGCGCTTCAGCGCACGCTGCACGGTATCGGGAGACCGCGGCAGCGACTTCGGCGGAATGACCTCGAGCAGGAGTTCGTGACCGCTCGCCTGCACGGCGTCGTACAGCGTCCGGATCTGCGCTTCCTGCTCGAGCCGATTGTCGATCGCGTCATCCGGGTGGTACTGGACGAGGCACTTGACGACGTGTTCCTGCGGCCAGGCGACGAGTGTCGTACCGACCGAGCGCCCGCGGTCGAACACGACGGGATTCGACCCCGGCAGCTCGACCGGGCGGCCGATCCACCAACCGCGGCCCGTCGCCGCGTTGAGCGCGTCCTGACCGTACCGATCGTCGCAGAGAATGCCGACGCGGCCGCCGAGACCGCGCGTCCGCTCGACTTCGGCGACCGCGTCCACGAAGAGGCGCTTCAGCGCGGGGATTCGCGATTCGTCCGCGCCGGTCTGCTGCGCGAGATCGAAGAACTGGTTGCGGTGATCGAACGCGAACGCCAGCACTTCGTCGCGAGGCGTGCGCGGCGCAGTGACCCGATGGAGGCGCGTCAGCGTCGCGTCCTGATCCGGCCGCGGAATCCGGTCGGCGTTGGCGATGAAATAGTCGAGCTCGACGCGCGTGGGCATCGCCGGCGCGCAGCCGTGTCTCGACACGACGAGCGCGCCGCAGGCGTTCGCGTAGCGTGCACACGCGTCGTAGTCCTCGCCGCGAACCCAACCGGACAGGAAGCCGGACGAGAACGCGTCCCCCGCGCCGAGCACGTTCAGCACGTCGACGCGCACACCGCCGCCGTTGAACGCCGCATCGAGATCACGCGGCACGTCGCCGTCGATGACCGCGCAGCCGAGCGGCCCGCGCTTGACGACGAGCACGGCGCGCGTGCATGCGCGGACGGCAGCGAGCGAACGCATGATGTCGTCGCTGCCGCCGGCGATGTTGAATTCCTCGAACGTGCCGATGACAAGGTCGAAGCGCGGCAGCATTCGCTGCAAATGCGCGGTGACTGTCTCCGACGCGATGTAACGCGTCTCGCCGTCGCCGCGCGACGTGAGCCCCCACAGCACCGGTCGGTAGTCGATGTCGAGCACCGTTCGCACGTCGTGCGCGACGGCGTGGTCCAGCGCGCGGTTGCTGACGCCGTTGATGTATTCGGTCGAGAAATGCGTGCCGGTGATCAGCAGCGCGCGGCTCTGCGCGATGTACGCCGCGTCGATCTCGGCGTCGCCGATCGCCATGTCGGCGCAATCCTCGCGCAGGAAGATCAGCGGGAACGTGTGCTGATCCTTGATGCCGAGCACCACGGCCGCGGTGAGGCGCGCCGGGTCGACGCCGACGTGGCTGACGTCGCAGCCTTCGCGCGCGATCGTCTCGACGAGGAAGCGGCCCATCGCGTCATCGCCGACGCGTGAGATCAGCCCCGCGCGAAGTCCGAGCCGCGCGCAGCCGAATGCCGTATTCGCCGACGAGCCGCCGAGGTATTTCGAAAAGCTCGTCACATCCTCGAGCCGCGCACCGATCTGCTGCGCGTAGAAGTCGACGGCGAAGCGGCCGAGACACAGGATGTCGCGCGCCCGTCCTTCCGCGAAGCGGGTCCGGTTTTGCATGACGGCGAGTATATGCAATCCCGCAAACGGCAGACACTGGCGCTTGCCGGCGCCCGGGTCGAAGAGTCCGTGCCCGGTGTAAGCTCGACCCGCAATGAACGCACGCATCGCTCCCCGCGATCTCGCCCTGATCGTCGTCATCGTCGCGATGTGGGGTTTTTCGTTCGTCCCGATCAAGGTCGGCCTGCGCGAAGTGCCGCCGTTTGCGCTCGCGGCGCTGCGCTTCCTGTTCGCCGGCTTGCCGCTGGCGTTCTTCGTCCGCCGTCCGCGCATTCCGCCGTCCGCGGTGATCGGCTAC
>JBDTNI010000269.1:0-3973 GCA_039933815.1 Betaproteobacteria bacterium | reverse complement strand
GCGACGATCTGGCCGTTCATCTGCATCGTCGTCGTGCTCGTCGCCATGGCCGTCAGCGACTTCGTTCTCGACTTCAGCGACCCGTCCGCGCGGCTCGTCATGTTCGTCGTCCGCGTCTTCTCGAATCTTTGCGTCGTTGCGCTCGCCGCGGTGACATTGCGCCGCCTGCTGGCCGAACAGCGCAATCTGAAGCAGCTGCTGGCGGCGAGCGAAGAACGATTCGTCGGATCGCTTTCCGACCTTCAGAAGCGTCGCCAGGCCGAGGCTCTCTTGTTCGAGGAGAAGGAACGCGCGCAGGTCACGCTCGCCTCGATCGCGGATGCCGTCGTTACCGTGGATACGGCCGGGCGCATCGAGTACCTGAATCCCGTTGCCGAACGGGTGACCGGATGGTCGCTCGTCGAGTCGCGCCAGCGGCCCATTGCCGAGGTGTTCGCCGTCGTGGACGAGGCCGCCGGCGCGCCGATCGCCGATCCGGTCGCGCGGGCGCTGCGTGAAGGCGGCGTGATCGAAGCCGACGGCAACGTCGTGCTGCTGTGCCGTGGCGCCGAATCCATTGCAATCGACTACAGCGTCGCGCCGATTCGCGATCGCGCGGCGCGCATCGTCGGCGCCGTGCTCGTCGTGCAGGACATGAGCCGCGAGCGGCAGTACGCCGCCAAGCTGTCGAATCTGGCCAGCCACGACCCGCTCACGGGGCTCCTCAACCGCCGCGAATTTGAACAACGCGTCCGCGCGACGGTCGAGCATCAGGAGGCCGACGAAGGGCAGCACGCGGTGCTCTACCTCGATCTCGACCGGTTCAAGGTCGTAAACGACACGAGCGGACACGCGGCGGGCGACGAGTTGCTGCGCCAGATCGGCGCGCTGCTCCGGCCCCGGCTCCGCGAAGGCGACGTGCTGGCGAGGCTCGGCGGCGACGAGTTCGGCGTGCTGCTTCCCCACTGTCCTCCGGCACCTGCGCTGCGTATCGCCGAGGCGCTCCGTAAGTCGATCGTCGACTTCCGCTTCGCGTGGAAAAACCGTTCGTTCACGATCGGCGTGAGCATCGGCCTCGTCAACCTGGCCGAGGGTCCGCACACGCTCGCCAGCGTCCTGTCGGCCGCGGACGCCGCGTGCTACATGGCGAAGGACAAGGGCCGCAACCGGGTGCAGGTCTATCGACCCGAGGACAGCGAAGTGGCGCTGCGCCGCGGCGAGATGGAGTGGGTCAACCGGCTGCACCGCGCGCTGGCGGAGGACCGCCTCTGCCTGTACGCGCAGCCGATGCGCGCGATGCATTCGACCGGCAACGACGTGCTCCATCATGAACTGCTCGTGCGCCTCATCGACGAGCGCAACGACCTCATCCTGCCGATTGCCTTCATTCCGGCCGCGGAGCGCTATCACCTGATGCCGTCGATCGATCGATGGGTCATTCGCACGGCGTTCCGGATCCTCGCCGATCGCCGCGCCGCCGGTGACCCGACGGCGATCGACGGAACGTACGCGATCAATCTGTCGGGCGCGTCGATCGGCGACGATCAATTCCTCGACTACGTGCGCGAAAGCTTCGCCCGCTTCAACATTCCGCACCGCTCGGTGTGCTTCGAGATCACCGAGACGACGGCGGTGACGAGCCTGTCGAAGGCGGCGGAATTCATCGGCGCGATGCGCGAGCCCGGATGCCGTTTCGCGCTCGACGATTTCGGCGTGGGCGTGTCATCTTTTACGTACCTGAAGCAGCTTCCGGTCGACTACATCAAGATCGACGGGAGCTTCGTGCGGAACATGCTGCACGACCCCGTCGACGCCGCGATGGTCGAGGCGATCCACCGCATCGGACGCGTCATGGGCAAGCAGACGATCGCCGAATCCGTCGAGACCGCGGCGACGCTCGAAGCACTGCGCAGCGTCGGCGTCGACTTTGCGCAAGGCAACGCGATCGCGCCGCCCGCACTGTTCGCGCCACCCGGCGCACGCCCTCGCGACCGCCAGGACGCCGCGCAGCCCGCGCCTGCCGTGCTAGTGTCACGGCCGTCACCTGACAGGAACTGAACATGAGCAATTCGTCGAAAGTCGCGATCGTCACCGGCGCAGGAAGCGGCATCGGCCGCGCGGTTGCACTTGCCCTTGCAGCGGACGGCTACCGTGTCGCGATCGCGGGGCGACGCGGCGATGCACTGCAGTCGACGGAAGCGTCGGCCGCCGCGGGCGCGGAGCTTCTAGCCGTGGTCACGGATGTCACCGACCCGGTATCCGTTGCCAACCTATTCGACACTGTGTCGGCTCGTTTCGGACGCCTCGACGTGCTGTTCAACAACGCCGGCATCGGTTCTCCGGGGATGGCGCTCGAAGACCTGCCTGTGGAGACGCTGCAATCCGTCATCGCGACGAATCTGCTCGGCCCATTCCTCTGCACGCAGCATGCGATTCGCGTGATGAAGTCGCAAGCGCCCCGCGGCGGGCGCATCATCAACAACGGCTCGATCTCGGCGCACGCGCCACGTCCCAATTCGGCGCCGTACACGGCAACCAAGCACGCCATCACGGGGCTGACGAAGTCAACGTCGCTCGACGGCCGCAAGCATGACATTGCGTGCTGCCAGATCGATATCGGCAACGCCGCCACCGAGATGGCTGCGAGGATGGCGGGCGGCGTACCGCAGGCAAATGGCGCGATCGCGCCCGAACCGCTGATGGACGTCGGTCACGTTGCCAGCGCTGTCGTCTACATGGCGGGCCTGCCGCTGTCGGCCAACGTACAGTTCATGACGGTCATGGCGACCAACATGCCGTTCGTGGGCCGCGGCTAGCCGAGCCGCATGCGCATCACGTGCAGCCGCGAAGCAGGTAGATGACGATCAGGATCGGCACCGGGATGCCGACCAGCCACGCGAGGATGTAGCCCCACCGACCTTCCTGAAGATTACGCAGCGTGGGGGGCCGGGTGAGCGGGCGAACCTCGGGCGGATTTTTTGGTTTCACCTTGGGGCTCCCTCGGGGTCGACTGCGGCGGGGGTGTGCGACTCGATGACGTCCGGCGGACGCACCGGGTCGAAATCGACCCACTTGCCGTTGTGCCACGCGCCGTCGGCACGCTCGATCATCTGCGCACCACGACCGCGCAGGAGACGCACGGCAACGTCCTGATCCTCTGCCGAGTCGGCGTTGACGGCGACCATGACCCCCGCCGGGCGCAATTCGGGACCGGGCTTGCTATCGCCCATCGTGTTCACCGCTCCGGCCAGAGAACCCGCGTACGCACCGGCGGCGGCACCCCCTGCGATCGCGATCGGGCCCACCAACGGCGTGGCAACAAGTCCGGCAACCACGCCCACGGCAGTGCCGATTGCCGCGCCGGTCAATGCACCCTTGTCGCCGTCCTTGGCCTCCGCGTCCGCAGGCTCGTCACCGCCAAGCGGCAACTGGCCGTGACGCCCGGGCGGATTCACGGAAAACTGATCGATGTCCGCCGCTTCGAATCCGGCGTCGCGCAATTCGTGGGCGGCCGCAGTCGCGGCTTGCTCGTCGTCGAAAACAGCTGCGACGATCTGGTTCGTCTGACTCATCCCGCCCTCCTTGCGATTTCGCCCTCCGACCTCGGATCATCCGAATCGGCGCAGATGCAGGGTAGCCGGCCGCGCGGGCCCGCCATCATCGGAGCGCTGCGGAATCCAGTGTAGGGATGCACCTACGGATGGCGAACGCGCGCAAAAAACAACGCGGCTCGAACGCGCAAAGCAATTGTCACTGCCCGCGTTCAGGGGCCGGGTTGCCGGGACATTGCAGCACCTTGCCCCAATAGCCGCTGCAATAGCGGAACCGCACGCGCTGATCGCACACGACGCGCGCAATGAAATCCTCGCGCGTGCAGCGCGCGCGTTCCGCGTCCATCTGCGTCCACCGGTCGGTGGCCGCGACGACTTTTGGCGCCGGCGTCACGGCGGCGCGGACCGGTGGCGCCGGCGCCGGTTCCGGAACCATCGGTACC
>JBDTNI010000268.1:0-4010 GCA_039933815.1 Betaproteobacteria bacterium | reverse complement strand
TCTACTGGCCGCTGTTCAAGATGAACGGCGTCGACCTGCTGACGCCCGACCTCAAGAAGGCCGCCTTCGACACGCCGAAGGGCGTGCAGGTCCTCGACGCGCTCGCGAAGGCGACCGATGCAGGCAGCATCAACAAGGTTGCGTGGACCGGCCGCTGGGTCGAGCCGAACGGCGCCTTCGCGAGCGGCAACGTGGGCATGTTGATCGCGCATTCGCCGGCGTTCTTCTTCATTCGCGGACAGGCGCCGTGGGTCAACGCCGACACGCTCGGCGTGGCGCAGGCGCCCGGTGGCTGGGCGACGCCGAATTCGCACGGCCTCGGCATATCGAAGGGCTCGAAGCATCCGGAGCTCGCGTGGGAATTCCTGAAGATGGTGACGAGCGAAGACTGGACTGCGAAGCTCTCGGCCCGGCGCAAGGTGCTGACCGGCAACATCGCCTCCGACAAGCAGCTTCTCGAGCAACTGAGGAAGGACGATCCGCTGGCCGCCGCCGTTTTGCAAACCCAGGTCGAGCAAACCGACAAGCTGACCGGCAATTGGCCGCTGGCGAAGGACGCGCGCGTCAAGGAGGCGTTCTACCCGGAAATTCAGAACGCGGTGCTCGGTCGCAAGCCCGCCGCGCAGGCGCTCAAGGACGCCGCAGCGAAGGTCGACCGCGAGCTCGGCCGATAGGACAGAACGCGTGAAGCGCGCAGGCGGTGTCCGTAGCGAGTGATGCGTGAGCGGCGTCCGTAGGGAACGTTGCGTGGGCACGGACCCGTGGCGAGCGAAGTCGACGTAGCCGCAGCGCCCGAAGCGACCGGTGCCGCACGCAGTTTTCGCGTGCCGCGCGCCGGCGCGCGGCGGCGCCGGGAGGTCCTGCTGGTCTGGGTCTTCCTGGCGCCTTCGCTCGCGGTGTTCCTGCTCTACCGCGTGCTGCCGCTGGCGTGGAACGGCGTGCTCTCGTTCCAGGAATTCTCGCTGTTCGCGCCTTCGCGATGGATCGGGCTCGAGCATTACCGCGAGATGGCCACCGATCCGGTGTTCTGGACGTCGCTCGTCAACACGCTGTGGTTCATGGCGAGCGCGCCGGTCGGCATCCTGCTCGCGCTTGCGATTTCGCTGATGGTGAATACCGGCATTCGCGGCCGCGACGTCTACCGCACGATCGTGTTCCTTTCGTATCCGCTGATGACGGTGGCGGTCGGCATCATCTGGCGCTGGATGTATGACGAGAAAGTGGGACTCTTCAACTTCATCCTCCGCTCGCTCGGCGTGATCGACCGTCCGCTGCCGTTCTTGCAGTCGTTCGAGCTTGCGCTGCCGTCGGTGCTGCTTGCCAACGTGTGGCAGATCCTCGGCTTCTACATGATCATCCTGCTGGCCGGCCTGCAGAGCATTCCGCAGAACCTCTACGAGGCCGCGGCGATCGACGGCGCCAGCCCGTGGCGCCAGTTCACGCGGATCACGCTGCCGCTGCTGCGGCCGTCGCTGTTCCTCGCGTTCGTGATCGGGATCATGACGTCGTTCACGAGCTTCGACCTCATCTACGTGATGACGCAGGGGGGGCCGAGCCACCGCTCCGAGATCCTGATGACGTACATCTACAAGGCCGCGTTCGAGCTGTCGCGGATCGATTACGCGGCCGCGCTGACCGTCGTGCAGTTCGTACTGCTCGTCACCCTCACGTGGCTCGGCAACCGCCTCGCCGGCGGCGACGCAGGCGCCGTGAAGACCGGGTGATGACCAGCCGCCGCACACGCCGCGCCTTCGAGCACGCGTCGCTGCACGCGGCGCTGCTTGCCGTCAGCTTCTTCATGCTGCTGCCGTTCTACTGGGTGCTGAAGACCAGCCTTACCGGCGAGAACATCTTCATTTATCCGCCGAGCGTCGTTCCCATCGACCCGCATCCGTTCTACTACATCGACGTCTGGTATTTCATACCGTTTCCGCGCTACCTGTTCAACAGCGTCGTCGTCTCCGCGCTGGCGATCGCGGCAAACGTGGTGTTCAACGCGCTGGCCGCGTATGCGCTGACGAAGCAGTTTCGCGGCCGCGGCGCGATCATCACCGTCCTTCTCTCGTGCATGATGATCCCGTTCCAGACGACGATCGTGCCGGCCTATCTGATCACGGCGAAACTCGGCCTGCTCAACAGCTACCTCGGGCTCGCGCTGCCCACGTTCTCGACGATCATCTGCATCTTCGTCTACAAGGCGAGCTTCGAGGCGGTGCCGCGCTCGCTGATCGACGCGGCGCGGATCGACGGCCTGTCGGAGCTTGCGATCATCCGCAGGATCATGCTGCCGCTCGCGACGTCGGCCGTCGCGACGAACGTCGTGCTGTCGTTCGTCTGGTCATGGAACAACTTCCTCTGGCCGCTGATCGTCGTGCGCGATCCCAACATGCAGACGCTGCCGCTCGGCCTGTCGCGGTTCCTGAGCTACCACGAGAACACCACGGGCGCGCTGTACGCGTTCTGCATCATGGTGCTCGCGCCGGGCATCCTGCTGTTCCTGATGGCGCAGAAGGAATTCATCCGCGGCCTGACGTCCGGGGCGACGAAAGCGTGACGCGCGGGGCGGCGCTGGCGATGCTGCGCAACCGCTTTGTCGCGGTACCGCTCGCCATCGCGGTGATCGTGCTGGCATGGAACGCCTACGTCGCCGCGCACGACGGCGGCGTCGTGCGCGGCGAGGTGATCGGGCCCGACGGGAGGGGGGTGCCGGGCGCGACCGTGTCGATGATGGAGCAGAACTTCACGACCAACTCGGACCGGGGCAAGACGACGACGCGCGCCGACGGCAGCTTCGAGTTCACCGACAATCGTTCGCACAACATCCAGCTGCGGGCCGAGAAGGCGGGCGTCGGCCGGTCCGATCTGGTCGTCGTGCGGTTGTACTTCCGCGCGCAGAACGTGACGCTGCACGAACCCTTGCGCATCAAGGCGCCAGGCTGACGACGATGGACAAGCCGCTCGTGCTCCTCGATCCCCACCCCCGCACACGGGAAATGATCTTTGCGGAAGCCGACTTCGCTAGGCTGGCATCGCGCGCAGAGCTCGTGACGGCCGGCGACGGCCCGCTCGACGACGCGGTCGTCGACGAATGCCTGCCGCGGATATCGGCGATCGTCGGACAGACGCCGATGCCAGAGGCCCGGTTGCGCCGCGCCGCTCGCCTGCGGGCGATCTTCAACGTCGAGGGCAATTTCCTGCCGAACGTCGACTATGACTACTGCTTCCGCCACGGGATTCGCGTGGCGGTCGCAGCGCCTGCCTTCGCGGCGCCGGTCGCCGAGTACGCGCTGGCGCTCACGCTCGATCTGATGCGTGGCGTCACCCGCGCCGACCGGCTGTTTCGGGAAGGCAGCGAAGCGTACGGCTGGCGCGGAAATCGCGATGCGACGACGCTCTTCGGTCGCGATGTCGGTCTCGTCGGGTTTGGCAACATCGGACGCGCACTTCTTCCGTTGCTGGCGCCGTTCCGCTGCCAGGTGCGAGTACACGATCCGTGGCTGCCTGCGTCCGTGATCCGCGACAGCGGCGCGACGCCGGTGGCGCTCGACGATGTCTTCGCGTCGTCGGATGTCGTTATCGTGGTGTCGGCCGCGACTCGCGACAACCGCCATGGCATCGGCAGCGCTCAGTTCGCCGCGATGCGGAGCGGCGCCAGGTTCGTGCTCGTCAGTCGCGCCGACGTCGTCGACTTTGCCGCGTTGACCGATGCGGTCGCCGCTCGCCGCATCGAGGCAGCGCTCGACGTGTTCCCGGACGAGCCCGTGCCCGCGGACGACCCGCTGCGGCGCTTGCCGGGACTGCTGCTGTCGGCGCATCGCGCCGGCGGCCTCGATTCGGCGCTGAAGACGATCGGGACGATGGTCGCCGACGACCTCGATCTCGTGCTGCGGGGACTGCCTCCGGTGCGATTGCAGACGGCGCAACCGGAAACGGTGGGCCTCCAGCGCAGCCGACCGGGCGTCGCCGGCGCTGCCGAACGCTGAGCGCGTTGGCGGGCGCACGGGCCCGTC
>JBDTNI010000267.1:0-4014 GCA_039933815.1 Betaproteobacteria bacterium | reverse complement strand
ACCCTTCGGCGATCTCGGTCAGCGCCGGAATGCGACTGACGATCACCGGCAATCCCACCGCGAGCGCCTCGATCACCGGCAATCCGAAACCTTCTGCGAGCGACGGGAATACGAATGCGCCTGCACCGTAGTACAGCGACCGCAGCGCCTCGCCCGACACGTAGTCGACCCAGACGACGCGGCCTCCCGGGGGCCTGGCACGCAGACCGTCGCGTAGTGCTTCGACGCCCCAGCCGTACTTGCCGACGAGCACCAGCTGTCTTTGCGCCTGCACGCCGGCCGGCAGGCGTTCGTAGGCCGTCACGAGCGCGGCGAGATTCTTGCGGGGTTGCAGCGTCCCCACGTGCAGGAAGTAGCCGGGGGTCAGCCGATGTTCGCGCAACGTCGCATCGATATGTCGATCCGGTGGTCGTACGAACCATTGGTGGTCCACGCCCAGCGGAATGACGCGGATGCGCGACGCGGGAATCGCGTAGTGCTCGACGAGGTCGGCGACCGCCGCGCGCGAGATCGCGATGACCGCGTCGGCAGACTGGGCGCATTTTCGCAACAGCCAGTTCTTCAGCGACCGCAGGTACGGGTTCGCCCAGCCGGGATGGCTGAGCGGGATCGCGTCGTAAAGCGTGGCGACGACCGGAGTGCGGGCAAGCCGCGGCACCAGATAGTCGGTGGCGTGGTACACGTCGATCACACGCTCGACGGCCGACGCGAAAGGCAGCGATGTGCGGAAGCTCGCGGAGACCGCCGTCAGCATCGACATCGGCAACGGAAAGCGCGCGGTGGCGAGTTGCGGGAGCACGAATCGCGCACCGCGTCTCATCGGGGCGCCTATCCGGTGGACGTTGAGGCCGCGCGCACGAAGCGCCGCCTCCAGTTCCTGCGTGTAGACGCCGATGCCATCCAGTCGTTCGGGGGTCGATCCCGACTCGAGAACGTTGGATGACATTCCGACATTGAGCGGACAATCGACACCGGGCACGATCAGCTATCGTACTCGATCGCCACGCTATAATGCTTGCGCCTGGCGTGTGCCACACGCCGTGATCACGTGTTGCACAGCTTGCGAACACTGCTTGTCACCGGTCATGGGGGATTCGTCGGGCGGGCCGTATGCGCAGCCGCGGCCGTCGCGCCGTGGTCTTCGTCGTGGCGAGTCGTCACCCTCGCCGACGATTTCGACATCCGATCCGCGTCACTGACGCGCGTCCTCGAGGACCTGCAGGCCGATTGCGTGCTGCACCTTGCCGGCCTGACCAGCGTCATGGATTCGTTCAAGGACCCCGAGGGTTATTTCGATGTCAATTTTCACGGCACGTGGAACCTGTTGCGCGCGCTGCGTGCGAGCCGCTTCGAAGGTCGCATGCTGTTCGTGAGCTCCGGCGACTGCTACGGAGCTGTCGGCACGGAACGGTTGCCGATCGACGAGCGCGAGCCGTTTCGACCGCGCAATCCGTACGCGGTCAGCAAGGCCGCCGCCGAGCTCTTGTGCGGCCAGTGGTCGCAATCCGGCACGTTCGACGTGATCACAGCGCGACCGTTCAATCACGTCGGTCCCGGGCAGGACGCCCGCTTCGCCGTCGCGGCCTTCGGGCGCCAGGTGGCGCGAATTCGCGCGGGACTGTCCGAACCCGTGATCGTTACCGGCGATCTCGACGTCACGCGCGATCTGACCGATGTGCGCGACGTCGCGCTCGCCTATTTCGCGCTGTTGGATCGCGGCCGCAACGGCAGCGCGTACAACGTCGGATCCGGACGCGAGACGCCGATGCACGATGTGCTCGACACGCTGATGTCGATCGCCGGCGTGCGCGCGGAAGTTCGGCCGAACCCGGCGTTGATCCGCGCAGACGAGCAGCGGCGCGCAGTGGCGTGCGTCGACAGCATCGCGCGCGACACCGGCTGGGCCCCGGCAATCCCGCTGCCGACGACGCTGGCGGACGTGATCGACGAGTGGAGCGTACGTGTCCAACACGAATAAGACCGCGCTGATCACCGGGGTGACAGGCCAGGACGGCGCGTATCTGTCGCGTCTGCTCGTCGACAAGGGCTATCGGGTCGTCGGACTCACGCCGCGACGGGGCAGCGACACGATGTGGCGCCTGCGCGAACTCGGTGTGCTGGCGCAAATCGAGATCGCCTATGGCGACGTCACCGACATGGGGTCGGTGCTCGGCATTCTCTCGCGTTTCGAACCAGACGAGGTTTACAACCTTGCCGCGCAGAGCTTCGTAGGCGCGTCCTGGGATCAGGCCGTTCACACCGCCGATGTCAATGCCATCGGCACCGTGAACGTGCTTGAGGCCATCCGGCAACGGCTGCCGGCCGCGCGGTTTTACCAGGCGTCGACGAGCGAGATGTTCGGGATGGCGCAGGCGTCGTGGCAGGACGAAACTACGGCCTTCTATCCGCGAAGTCCTTACGGCGTCGCCAAGCTGTACGCGCACTGGATCACCATCAACTACCGGGAAAGCTTCGGCCTGCACGCGTCGTCGGGAATCCTGTTCAACCACGAGTCGCCGCTGCGGGGCATCGAGTTCGTCACGCGCAAGGTCAGCGACGCCGTGGCGAGGATCAAGCTCGGCCTCGCGGACCGCGTGGTGCTCGGCAATCTCGAGGCTCGGCGCGACTGGGGCTACGCTGCTGACTATGTCGAGGCGATGTGGCGGATGCTGCAGCAGGAGTCTCCTGGCGACTACGTGATCGCGACCGGTGTGACCACCAGCATCCGGGACATGTGCCGGATGGCGTTCGCGCACGCCGATCTCGATTGGGAGCGCCATGTCGTCACCGACGACGCGCTGCTCCGTCCGGCCGAGGTCGACATGCTCCGTGGCGATGCATCAAAGGCGGCGACGGACCTCGGCTGGAAAACGTCCACCGATCTGTCGGACCTGCTGAAGATGATGGTCGACGTCGACGTCGCGCGTCTCCGTGGCCGGCCGGCCGACAGCCCGCAGACCTGACAAACGGGTCAGCGCGTCACGCGGACCGCGATGGTCACCGGCTCTTCGTTCGCGAACAGCGCGAAACCTTCGCGCACCATCGAGATCCGCACGACGTAGTCGCCGGCCGAAAACGGCGCGCCCCCATCGGCAAACGCGTGAAGCGGGACCCGTACTCGCATGTGGTCACTTCCCAGCATCGAAACGGCGAGCGGCCACCGGTTGTCGCCGACCTTCACTTCGGGCCGGTCGCGGCGGTACCACTGCAGCGCGATCTTGACCACGCCGGCGGGCTCCGGATGCTCGCGGAACGACGGCCAATACGCCGTGCCGGCGTTGCGAAGGTCGAGGATAAGCGCCTGCGATCCCGTTGCGCTCGCGTTCACCGGCTCGACGATTTCGCCGACCACACCGAGCGTTGCCCGAAACGCCGCCATGTCGGGTCCCGACTCGGTTGTCGCGTCCGCGGGCATCGGACGCAGGCCGATAACGCCGACGCCGAGCACCCGCGTGTCGCCGGCGCCGAGTTCCGACGGGTCGACGGTATCGCTGACGATGCGAATGCGCGCGCGGCCATGGTCCGCCGGCACGACAGGCACCCGCAGCGTCGTGATTCCCGTCGCGAGCATTCCCTTCCACGCGATCCGATCTCCGATCCGGATCTCGGTGGCGCGTTGTGCCGGCTTGCGGCCGTACACGATCAGGTCGGCCTTCACCACCGCTGCGTCATCCAGCGTCCCCGCGGGGAGGTCGATCCACGCATCGCCGGTCGTGTAGCGGAACGATCCGAAATCGGCGATCTCTGGCGCGTGAAATCCGTCCTCGCGCGTTCCCCATGTGTGGCTGGCGCCGAACATCGAATGGTCGAGGCCGACGCCGATGCCGTCGATGCGGCTCAAGATCGCGGTGCGGGCACCCGTGACGATAACGGTCGCCGGCGCGCGTGCCGCCGGCAGCACGAAGCGCCGAGCGAGGCGCCACTGCGTCTCGTGGCTTCGCGCGAGCACGGCGTCGTCGAAGCCACGGCCATGCAGTATCCACGGCAGAACGCCTTCGTCGATCCGCGCCCCGA